>CAMWYL010000062.1 GCA_947178465.1 uncultured Lachnospiraceae bacterium
ATTGTGACTTCCTGTGTGGGGGACTTTAAGTCCTCGACCATCTTAGTCCAATCCGTGAGGTCAGGCTCCGGACATTCCAGATGGAGACATTCGCAGGCAACCTCGGCCAGATGCTCTTTTTCCATTGCAAGCGGCGCTTCGTAGAGGTACTCAACATCAAGGTTCTGTAATACATGGGAATTCGGCACATTACAGAACAGCGCGATTTTGTCTTTTATGTTCTGGGTGATTTCATGCTCACTCCGACATATGATGATGTCGGGCTGGATACCCATTCCCTGCAGCTCCTTGACACTGGCCTGCGTGGGCTTGGTCTTCATCTCCTGTGAGGCGCTCAGGTAAGGAATCAGGGTCACATGAATCAGAATGGCATTTTCATGTCCGACCTCGTGCTGGAACTGCCGTATGGACTCCAGAAAGGGCTGACTCTCAATATCGCCGACTGTACCGCCGACCTCAATAATGGCAATCCGCATGTCGGGGTCTGTAAAATTTCGGTAAAAACGGCTTTTGATCTCATTGGTAATATGTGGGATAACCTGTACGGTACCGCCACCGTAATCTCCACGGCGTTCCTTTTGCAGGACGGTCCAATAGACCTTTCCCGTAGTGACATTTGAGTTTTTATCAAGACTTTCATCAATAAAGCGTTCATAATGACCTAAATCAAGATCTGTCTCGGCGCCGTCGTCCGTCACGAAAACCTCGCCGTGCTGAATGGGATTCATGGTGCCGGGGTCGATGTTAATATAGGGGTCAAACTTTTGCATTGTCACCTTGTAACCTCTGGCCTTCAGAAGACGGCCCAGAGAGGCAGCGGTAATTCCTTTCCCAAGGCCTGAAACAACACCACCGGTTACAAATACATATTTTACTGGCATAACCTTACCTGTTCCTTTCCGTTCTTTATCAAACAGCAACAATATAGACGCTATTATACAACGGTTTGGGGCTAAAAATCTATAGTTTTTTATAGTTAATTTATTTTTTATACGATTATTTCAGAAAGTTTGTGTTGATTTATAAACCTGTAATCTCTATAATTATAGGAGTATGGTTTAATGAACTTGGCATAATATAAAACGAAAGGATATTCTAAATAGAATGGACAACAATCAGATTAATAATTATGACAATAATTCCAACCGAAATGACGGTGGCCGAGGCAACGGCGGCGGGAATGGGAATAATAACGGCGGGAAAGGGCCGAATAAGCAGAGTCTTTTGATTATGCTTGTGGCGGCGCTGCTTTCTCTTCTGTGTATCAGCTATTTTACGAGCGCGGTGACCAATGCCACGAATCGGGAGATCACATACACGGAATTTTTGCAGATGGTGGAGAGCGGACAGATTCAGTCTGTAAAGATTGAGTCTAATCAGCTTGTGATTACACCGAAGGTCAAGGAGTCGAGCGACCGGTTACTATACTATTACCAGCCGACGATAACTTATATAACAGGGAAGATTGAGGATGACGACACATTAACGCAGCGCCTGATTGACGCGGGTGTAGAGGTTACGGGTACGGTTCCCGACGGCTCGGGGATTATCATGTCGCTTTTATATTATATCGTGCCTATTCTGCTGATGTGGGGACTCCTGAGCCTGTTGCTGCGCAAGATGACTGGCGGAGGCGGCGCTTTCAGCATGGGAAAGAGTAATGCAAAGGTATATGTACAGAAGGAGACCGGTATTACCTTTCGGGATGTGGCAGGAGAGGATGAAGCGAAGGAATCTCTGCAGGAGGTCGTTGACTTTCTGCATAATCCGGGAAAATATTCCAGAATTGGTGCGCGGCTGCCGAAGGGTGCGCTTCTGGTGGGGCCTCCCGGAACCGGTAAAACAATGCTTGCAAAGGCGGTTGCAGGCGAGGCGCATGTGCCTTTTTTCTCTTTGGCAGGCTCCGATTTTATCGAGCTGTATGTAGGTGTGGGTGCTTCGCGTGTGCGTGATTTGTTTCGTGAGGCGGAGAAGAATGCGCCCTGTATTATTTTTATTGATGAGATTGACGCGATCGGCAGGAGCCGTGACTCGAAGTACGGCGGAGGAAATGAGGAGCGGGAGCAGACGCTGAACCAATTGCTTTCCGAGATGGATGGCTTTGACGGGAAGAAGGGGATCATTATCCTTGCGGCGACCAACCGCCCGGAGATTTTGGATAAGGCTTTGCTGCGTCCGGGGCGTTTTGACAGGCGTATTATCGTGGATAAGCCGGATTTGAAGGGCCGCGTGAATATTCTCAAGGTGCATGCGAAGGATGTGCTGATGGATGAGACGGTGGATTTGGACGCGATTGCGCTTGCGACGAGCGGCGCGGTGGGCGCGGATCTCGCCAATATGATAAATGAGGCTGCGATTAACGCAGTCAAGGAGGGCAGAGAGTTTGTCAGCCAGAAAGATTTGTTCAATGCGGTTGAAGTCGTTCTTGTAGGTAAGGAGAAGAAGGACCGCATTATGAGCAAGGAGGAGCGCAAGATTGTCTCCTACCATGAGGTTGGCCATGCGCTGATCAGTGCTCTTCAGAAAAATTCGGAGCCGGTGCAGAAGATTACGATTGTCCCGCGTACCATGGGTGCGCTTGGCTATGTTATGCACGTGCCGGAGGATGAGAAGTACCTCAACTCTCAGGCGGAGCTGCATGACATGGTGGTCGGACTGCTTGGCGGCCGCGCGGCGGAGGAGATTGTATTCGATACGGTTACGACAGGTGCATCTAATGATATTGAGAAGGCGACAAACATTGCCCGTTCCATGGTGACAAGATATGGTATGAGCCAAAAGTTCGGACTGATCGGGCTTGAGACGGTTGAGAGTCAATACCTTGACGGCAGGAGTGCGCTCAACTGTGCGGATAATACTGCGGCGGAGATTGACACCGAGGTAATGCGGATGCTCAAGGAGGCCTATGAGGAGGCACTCGGGATGCTGCGTGAGAACCGGGAGATTATGGACTTGATTGCCGCGCATTTGATAGAGAAGGAAACGATTACCGGAAAAGAGTTTATGAAGATTTTCCGTGAGGCGAAGGGACTGCCGGAGCCGGAGGAGAAGAAGGAAGGAGAAGACGCTTCCGAGGAAAAGGCCACCGAAGAAAAGGCGTCTTCCGAGAGAAAAGAAGCTTCTGAGGGAACAACGCCCGAGACCGTGGAGAAACAAGGAAATAACGTCGGCGAATCATATGCGGCAGAGGAAGTCAGTGTGTCTGTGCCGAAAGCGCCTGCGGGAGAAGATGACGAAGCACAGCAAAAGGCCGAACAGCCTGCTCAGGAGAAACCGCAGGATACTTCATCACAGGAAGATGCGTCGCAGGACGAAGAACCACATGACGACGATACGTCACAGTTTGGCTCCGTATGGGAGAAGAATGTGAAGGGACGGTATTGAATTTAAGGAGTTAAGGCGTTAAAAGGGATTTAGACTTTGGCAGCCGGCGGATTGCATAAAATATTGCATACTGCCGGCTGTAGCAAATGGATTTTCTGAATATTTCGGTAAAGTGGTGTATCGTAAACCTTATCAATAACAAAAATGAATACCGGGGAAAGATTTGATATGCTGTATTTTATGAAACCACTGCAAGAGATAAAAACGGATATAAGCGATTGGAAGCCTTTTATTAAAAATCATTGGTTTAGAAAAAACTTCATGTTTTTTGCTTATGGTTTACAGGTGCTGTTGCTTATTTTTTCAATTGCATTTGGTGTATGGAATTTCTCAAACGCTTTTTTCAAAGCAGGTTTATTTATTTGTACCTATATCATTCACGAATTACTGCATGTGATTGTCGTATATAATGCCGGTGATATAAGCATCACGCATTCAGGGCTGTTTCTGTGGATTACCAGTGGGGCAGTCCTTGGTAAATTGAGATTTTTCATTTTTATGTCCCTGCCGGTTATCAGCCTGACAATGCTTCCGGCAATTTTACATATTTTTTTATCCGGAGAAGGAAAGAGTATTGCAGCTTACATTGCATGGGTTAATGCAATAATTGCAGGTGCTGATATTATAAATAGTATCCTGATAGCGGTAAAACCCAATAACGCGCAATTTTACAGAGGGTATTATAAAACTGCATCCAGTCTGCCGGACTAAAATTTTCAATCACTTTTAAAAGGAGACATTTACCATGAACCCCACAAACAACCAGGACATCGAAAATCTTCTGAACCTGTTGGACAATTTCACCGCAAAAGAAGAAAGCCGCATGAAGCTTACGGTGAGCGACGACCTGCAGCAGGGAGAGATTGAAAAGCAGTACCATCACGGACGCTGTGATGTGGGAAGCCCATGGGCGAGGGGTGACGCATTTGATGTGCTGGAGGAGCCGTAAAGTCGCTTCGATGCGTTGGGAGGATACGTAAAACCGCGGCAGAGCAGTGATACATCTGCATACCGGAAAAGAGTGAATCTGGAGGAAAGAAAAACTGAATAGAATTTTGACAAGAGATTCACTAATCCTCAATAGCTCAGTCGGTAGAGCATTCGTCTGTTAACCGAGTTGTTGCAGGTTCGAGCCCTGCTCGGGGAGTTAGGAAAAGCCCGTAGACATCAGTGTTTACGGGCTTTTCCAGAAAAAAATCCGACCCTACTAGAAATAGATCGGAAAGAAAGCAAGCGCCTAAAAAAGTAAGCACAGAAATGTTAACCGAAAACAGAATGGGATTGTGCTGCAAAGCTGGATTTGGTTATAGCTCACCCAGCGGTATGATTTGGTGAATGGTGGTGATCTACAACAAAGCAAACACATAGAGAGCCTCAATGTGCATGCAGTACTATTGATATAGGAAAGTAGGAATTGCCAGAAGGGTATATCCCGGAAGCTTTTTCAGTAAAATCAATGGGTTTAGGTATTTAATAAATGCTTGCAAGTGAAGAAATCAGGGAGAGAAAATTATATGAAAGATGTGAAGTGCAGATTTCGTTCCGGAAATTTGTTGGAACAAATACTTTAGATGTTTCTTGTAACAAACAAATATTCTGATATTGTGGTATTATGAAATACAGGCATTGGGAAAATAGACAGAGGTGGAAAAAACTTTTATCTATTCTTTCTCTACTTGATATAGATGCTTAAATAAATCAAATCTGTAAATTGGGTAAGAATAAATGGCGTAGATGCAGGGAGAGGACGGCATGGCAAATAAGTCATTTTTATATTGATGTGAACAGTACATTCCTGTCATGGGAAGCTGTGTGTCGTGTGCGTTACTTAGGTGGAAAGCTGGATATTAGGAAAATCCTATTGCCAGTAGGTAGAGACATCTCAAAATGCCACGGGATTATCCTTGCCCAATCCATCTCAGTCCAAAAGTGTCAGATCCAAACTGGTGAGCCAGTCGTAGATGAACTACACAAGTATTCGAGACTTGTGCTTGTCCCGCCGAACAAAGAATTATACGAAAAGAGCTACAAAGCGCTTCTTGCGACTTTGAAGAGGTATATGGATATGTGGAACTATACTGCATCGATGAAACGTTCATGGGTATGTTAGGTACTGAGAGCTTGTTTGGATTGCCTGTCATTGCATTCACTACCATAAAGGATGAGATCTACCATACACTCAGATTTACTGTTAAAGTGAGTATCTAAAGCAACATGCTTTTAGCAAAGATGGCAAGTGACTTTAAAAATCTGAATCTGGTGCACATCCTGTTCCCGGCTGAGATTGAAAAGAAGATATGTCCTTTTCCGGTGTATGGGTTCTTTTTTGTAGGGAAAGCTTTTGAATGAAATCCACAGTCAATGGGGCTCTGCAATTGAGAAAATGACTATCTGCAAAATTTTATGAAAAAATATAAAAGTAGTTGTAATATTTTATAAAATATTATAATATATGTGAGCCATTATGCGCTTTTGGCGCTTAATATCATAGGAGGAAGATTATGAGCAGAATATCACAGCCCAATTTGTTGTACGCTGTTTTTAGCAATGTGTATGGTATTGATTTCCAAGCAGATAACTTGGAACATAGGATTATGTTGCAAAAGGCTGTTTTTTTCATGCGTGAGCAAGGTGTTTCGTGTGGAGATTATGAATTTGTGTGGGATCAATTTGGTCCTTTCTCTGCAGAACTTAGTGATGATATGAAAATGGAGGTAGATGAGTCTTTGCCGCCAGTAGAATTTAATCAAGAAGCAATTGCCATTATGGATTGTCTGAGAAAAGCTTTCTCTTTTGAATCAACGTATTCTGTTCGTTATTGGGCTGAAGCAATAGCGTCTCTTTTATATTTGAAACGATATATTTATCCTTCATATACGGATGATGAAATTATTGATGCTCTTGAAGTACGAAAGACAGGTCTGAGAGAGCATGAAGAGAATATAAAAGCGATGAAAACGTTAAAAGGAATAATAGCGATATAAGGTGTTAGAATATGTTGGATACAAAAGAAATTAAATTTGAAAATTATATTCTTGATAATGTGCATGGTTTTATAGGGTTGACGTTCATGGAGGATAAAATTGAACGTCTCCCTATTTTTAAACGTTTACAAGATATTTCTCAATTAGGACTAGTTAAGAGGATTTTTCCTGGAGCACTGCATAATCGTTATATCCATTCACTGGGCGTTATGCATGTGATAGATCAGATGGCATTGCACATAGGACAGTTCAGTTTGGCTGAAAGACAATTGATGAGACTTGCTGGAATGCTTCATGATTTAGGACATTATCCATTATCGCATGATCTTGAGCAGGTGTATGATAGGAAAGAAAGTGCAACAGCAATCAGTAAGATTTCTGTTAGAGAAACTTTTTTAAATGATATTCAACAGGATATATACAAAATAACTGGTAAGTTAGATGGAGAAGAAGGAAAAGATCTTTCTCTCAAAATACAGATTCCTAAAAGAGAATTAGTTGTAAAAGGACGATATCATCATGAGACTGTTACTACATATGTTATACTTAAAAGTAAATCCATTAAGGATATCATAATTGAAGGAATAAAATTAGGTCATTTTAATGATGATTATTATGAATGGACTGCAGATAGTGACAGCAACCAAGTTGAAGAATTTGCAAGTAAAATAATTAATGATATATGTGCATTAATACAAGGCAATGGTGACTACGAATATGAAAAAGGTGCTTTTCCGGAACATTTTACAGCAATGCTACAAATGTTGCATTCTGAATTAGATGCAGATAGAATTGATTATTTATTACGAGATGCCACGTTTTCTGGTGCTTCCTATGGCTCTTTTGATCTGGGAATTTTGTTGCAAAATCTTGATATGAGAAAAGTTAACATTGGTAATTTGGAAACATGGATAGTTGGGGTAAAAGAAAAAGGAATTGGTTGTGCCGATCAATATATGGTAAACAGGTATTTAGCATACACACAGGTCATATTTAATAAATATACATCAATAGTTGCTAAAATGTTGCGTGAAGTAGTTTTTTGGATGATGAATAGTGCTTCACAGCTTTCGTTTTATTCTCCTCAACAAATATATGATATTATTGATAGGCACGAAGAGAATGAAGCTTATTTTGCATTTACAGATAGTTATTTTTTTGAAAAATTAAATGCCATTGATAAGAAAAGGCATGGGTGTCCTGACGATATATATTTTTTGTTGAACAACTTAGAAAATACAGGTCTTTGGATGTTAAAGAAGAAGACATATTTTCAGGAGACTTATTGAAACAGAGAGAGCATATTGAAACTTCTGCGTTTTATGCCCATTTAGAGGAGCTAATTTCTAAAAGGAATTATTCGGCAGAAGAAGGCTTATATCTGTTTAGTCAGAAAAGAATTACCAATCATATGAAGGATAAAGATTTTCGGGAAAATTTTGATAAATATAATGCCACACATGAAAAGCAGTTAAATTTCGCAAAATATCAAAGAGATAGATTGATGGATGGATTAGCAGTTATTAAGGAGAATGATGATTCGGTGGTTTTGCTAATTGATACACCGAGATCGATGATGACAGAATTGTTTGATGTGCAACAAGTTATGGTGCGGGAGTATGTATTTCCAGTAAAAATGATTTGATGTGCAATAGTTTGATTTAAATAAGAGATCGGAAGAAACCCTCCAAGTAAACAAGGATTTGGAGGTTTTTTTCTGCCCATTTTAAATAGTAGGTTGTGTCATAGAACAGGGGCAAAGCCTAACTAAAAGCTACGGTGGCATATCTTTATTGCACATACTCAAGGCAGGAGTAGACATCTCTGCCCCCTGTGAGCCGCCGTGAGGCTCCGTGTGCCATTTTCCGGGCAGGGGTGGTATTTCTCATACTCTGAAAGAAGTAAATAGAGTGAATAGAGAGTCAAAAAATAAATATGCCGTTTTATCTAATAGTTGGTGCTGTGCAGACATATCCAAAAAGAAAGGTAGATGGAGTTGTGGCTGCTATAACTATTTCTTATAACAAATTCCAAGATATATGTATTATGCAAAGAAAAAAATAAAGGCTACAATTGTATTATTAATGACAAATCTAAGAAGGTGAGAAAATGAAACAGATATTGTGCTTTGGCGATTCCAATACCTATGGCCTTGTGCCGGGAACGAATGACTGCAAGACTGTTTATGATGCATCTGCCGGAGTTATCGGACTTGGCATAAAGCAGTTGCTGAAACAGATAAAAGAAATAGCGCCAAAGGCAGGGATACTGCTCATAGCACGGATTCAGTCAGAAGAGGATGGAACGTCTTGATAAATACGGACACAAGGCATTGGCACAGGCTGTCGGACAGAAACCGGCAGAAATATTGAAAAAATACGGCTTTTCGTATTTCGATACCTGTGCTATAATAAGCAAACTAAACCTATCAAATTGATAGATATACTAAGCGAAAGGAGGCGCAGGTATGACATTATCGCAGTTGGTTTATGTAGTAACAGTTGCAGAAAAAAAGTCTATGAATAAGGCGGCAGCAGAGTTGTTTGTTTCTCAGCCTGCTTTATCCGGTGCGATCAGGGATTTGGAAGAAGAATTACATACACAGATATTTATTCGTTCCAATAAAGGGATTGTGATAACGGCAGAAGGGGAAGAATTCTTAAGTTATGCAAGGCAGATAGTTGAAATTAATCAAATGATCAGCGAACGCTATATAGAGGATAAAAGACGAAAGAAAAAGTTTTCTGTATCCATGCAGCATTATTCTTTTGCAGTTGAGGCATTTATAGAACTTGGAAAAAAGTTTTCAATGAATGAATTTGAATTGGCAGTGTACGAGACAAAGACCTATGATGTGATAGAGAATGTCAGAGACAGCCGTAGTGAAATTGGGGTGCTATACCTGAATGATTTTAACGGGAAAGCGTTAAACAAGATTATTACAGAGAACGGATTGGAATTTGTCCCATTGTTTGACTGCGGCATTTCTGTGTATCTTTCCGGAAAGCATCCTCTGGCAGCCAGGACAAAAATCAGTTTTGAGGAATTGGAGCCTTATCCATGCCTGTCCTTTGAGCAGGGTGACAGGAATGCCTTTTACTTTGCTGAGGAGGTGCTTAGTACGCTGAATTATAAGCAGATTATCAAGGCGAATGACAGAGCCACAATGCTGAACCTTATGGTAGGACTGAAAGGGTATACTCTGTGTTCCGGTATTATCTGCGGAGATTTGAATGGGGGAAATTTTGTTTCTGTTCCTTTTGATACATCTGATTATATGACAATCGGATATATTAAAAGAAAGAGCATGCCTTTGAGTGTCATAGGGCAGGAATATATACAGATATTAAAGAAATATGAGACCATTTCATAGTGAGGGGATAAAATGGATGTCAAAATGAAGATAAGTGAGACTGCCATAAAACTGGAAAGTAATTATAAAGCACAGGGAATTTTTGAAATCGGCATAGGAGAGAAACTGCCGAAACGCACAGAAGTTATTGACATTATCAATGAAGTAAGGCGCGTTATTTTTCCAGGGTATTTTGGAAACGAGAATACTGCATATGTGAGCCTTGGAAATTTTGCAGGCAATAGTCTGGCGGGGATTTATGAAAGACTGTTTAAACAGATCCGGATTGCGATTATGTACCAGAGCAAACAAAGTACAAAAACGGCAAATGATGCGGTTTCAGTGCTAAAGCAGGAATCTGTTGATGATACGGCAGAAGAAAAAGCATTGGCGTTTATTGACAGCCTGCCCAATATACAGCAGATGATATTTAAGGATGTAGAGGCAGAACTCATGGGCGATCCGGCAGCCGGCAGCAAGGAGGATATTATCTTTTCCTATCCCGGAATATATGCCATCTATGTATATCGAATCGCCCATGTCTTATATGAATTAAAGGTTCCTTTTATTCCAAGGATTATGACGGAACATGCCCACAGTAAAACAGGTATTGACATTAATCCGGGAGCAGTGATTGGAGAATACTTTTTCATAGACCACGGAACCGGCATTGTCATTGGGGAAACAACAATGATAGGAAACCATGTGAAATTGTATCAGGGCGTTACGCTTGGGGCATTATCTACCATGAAAGGGCAGGAACTGTCCGGGGTGAAGAGACATCCTACCATAGAAGATTATGTGGTTATCTATGCAAATGCAACCATATTGGGAGGAGAGACCGTGATTGGAAAAAACTCTGTTGTTGCCGGGAATACTTTCGTTACGGAATCCATCCCTGAAAATACAAGAGTTTCCGCATATGTTCCAGAGCTTAAAATCCGGAAACGATAAGGAAGGCATGTTTAGATATAGTATTCACAACTGTCATTTTTTTGGTTGATGACATCTGAAAGAGTGATCCCATTCAGGTAGTCAAGTATGACTTTATTAAGGCCCTGATAGACAGGCAGAGCGATACAATTATCTGCATTTTCGCATCGGTTGGGAATATTATCCATGCAGCTTACAGGGGTAAGACTGCCTTCCGCACTTTCCAAGATTTCCCTGACAGTAATTTCACCAGGGTGTCTTGCCAGCTGATAACCGCCCATGTGCCCTTTGTTGGCGAGGAGCAGATTGCTGCGGTTGAAAAACGGGATGATCTGTTCCAGATACTTTTTGGAAATATTCTGCCTGGCAGATATATCTTTGAGTGCAATAAATCCTTCATTGTAGTGTTGCGCTAAGTCTATCATCATGCGGAAAGCGTACCTTCCGCGAGTGGAAATCTTCAAAATGATTACCTCCGGAATTTATTAATATGTGATTTAATGTTTCAAAACTTATCTTACCACAGGAACAATAGGCAATCAAGAACAAAAGGAAAAAGGACAAACCTTAACAAGGATTACCCATATGCTTTAAAATTGGAGCAAAGAAAGGAGAAAGCAATGGATTATGGTTTTGCAACAAAATGTATTTATGGAAACGGAAGAGATTATGACAAGGATAAAACGGGAGCAATCAGCTTCCCTATTTATCAGACAGCGACCTATGCACACCCGGAAGTAGGAAAAAGCACGGGGTTTGATTACAGCAGGCTGCAGAATCCTACGAGGCAGCAGGCAGAGAAAATAGTAGCTTCCCTTGAGGACGGGATTGATGCATTGGCATTTTCTACCGGGATGGCAGCGATCACCGCAATGATGGAGCTGTTCCGGCCGGGGGACCATCTGATTACGGACGCAGATCTGTATGGCGGCAGCATCAGGCTGTTTGATAATGTGAGTAAAAAGAATGGTATTTTATTCAGCCATATAGATTGTTCCACGGAAGATGTGGAGGATTACATACAGGAGAATACAAAAGCTATTTTCATTGAAACACCCACAAACCCGATGATGAATGTGGTGGATATCCGTAAGGTTTCAAAAATTGCAAAGGAACACAGCCTTCTTTTAATCGTAGACAATACTTTTATGTCTCCTTATTTCCAAAAGCCTTTTGAGCTTGGTGCGGATATTATTATCCATAGCGGTACAAAGTTCCTGGGAGGGCATAATGATACACTTGCAGGCTTTATTGTGACAAACTCACAGGAAATATCGGACAAGCTTCGGTTTCTTATAAAGACTGTGGGTTCGGGTCTTTCGCCTTTTAACAGATGGCTGATCATAA
>CAMWYL010000063.1 GCA_947178465.1 uncultured Lachnospiraceae bacterium
TGTCAATGCCAGCTCATCATCCAATTCTGCCGTATTCCCTACCATATCCACATAAAAATCTTTTCTGGTGAGCAAAAGTCGGACTTCAATCTGCCCCATAAAGCTCTTGTCCTTCGTTAAATCCTCCCAAACCACCCGACCAACCGGCAGGATGCTGTCTCCGCTGTAGCTGTATTCGCCTGTTGACTGAACACTCTCATCATTAACCACGGCAGCCACCCGTTCCCCATTGGGAAGCTCGAGATTATAAAAATAATAATCGCCGTGGAACCCCGCGCCCTCGCTTCTGTAATGCATACCCGGAGAAACGATGGTAAACGTGTCATGACTTAGCAAGTCCTCTATGCTCTCTGCCCGAAAGACGGTCTCGTCCGCCCGTCCGCCAATCTCACCGTCTACGGCCTGATGCTCCTCCAGCGTTTTCTCATAGACCTTTTCCGCTATGTAGCCTGCTAAGCTTCCTGTTCCCAAGGATACCATCAGGGACAGAAACAGACAAATCCATGCGTCCGTTGATAAAAAAATACGAGTTCTCATAATAATCCCCATGCCGCCGTCAGCGCTGCACACCTTTTCACACAAACAATTATTTTCAGGTCCTGTCCTTGTAACTGCCGGGAAACCACATATTTCTTCGTACTGCTATTATATCTGAATTGTCTGATTCGGGCAACTGTTTCGGCTAAAATATGCGGAAAGCCGGCCGCGCTGCCTCTGCTGCCCTTTCAGCTCATGGAACTTTCCCTTTTTACAATTTCCTAAATTTGTCCGTATACCATTTCGGAATGCAGCGCTTAAAATCATCATAATCTTCAAATGCCATTTTGCACCTCTTTACCATTCCGGCAATCTCTTCCTGTCCGAATTTTTCTGCCCACTTAATGGAATAAAGGGAAGCATGTGCCACATAAACAGCTAATGTGACCCAAAATTCTTTCGGAACCTCATCATTAAAATATGCGTCAATCTGTCCAATACAGTATGGAATACTATTCTCTATTCCGAAGCTTTCCAGCTTATAGAATTCTTCATAAGGATCCCCCACTTCCCATCTGTTGAAATCTATTACACCTATAGAACCATCCTTCATATAGATGAGATTACCCGGATGAAAGTCTCCATGCAAATATACCGGTTTTTCTTTCCAAAGCAGGTCTATATTGTCTTTGACATACTTAATCGCCGTCTCATCACCGGAAATTCTGACTTGAGATTCCTCATACCTTGATAACTGCATCAGCTTTTTTGCCTTTTTATTATTTTCCGGAATATCCTTCTCATCCACCGGAATAGAATGAATTTTTTGTAAAATAATTCCTGCTTCTCTGCCAAGCCTGTACTGCTCCTTTTCAGGCAAATCCGGTAAAACCTCCTCTAAGTCATTGCCCTCTATCCATGTAAGCAGCATGTATACATTTTTACCCTCATTACATACTCCAAACGCAACAGGTAAAGACATTTTTATACCAAGGTTCGAATACTTTGTAATGATTTCATATTCCTTTTTCTTGGCATCGTATTGTTCTATATCAGATAACCTGAGAAGCAGATTTTCTCCTGTCATGGTTTTCACAAAATATTTTTTATCGCTCGACCAGCCCTTTGAGACAGGTTCAACCGATACCCAATTAATGCTTGAATCAATATCGAAATACATATTTCCTCCCATGTTTTGTAATCATTTATTTGATGACATTTGAGTAATCCACTCTATAATAAAACCAAATCTCTCCTTCGTCAACGCATGACCACCCGGATATCTCTTGTGGGTCAGGTTCTGTAAAGCTTCCTGCTCCAAATAGATCGCGCCGGCTTTTTCGACGATATATGAAGCATCTATTGAATATTTATCCTCCTCGGCAGAAACAATCAGCAATCGTCTTGGTGCAATACAGGATACTAAATCATAGATGTCATATTTGCTGTGGAAGCCCGGAATCACGCTCGCCATTTCAATCCCTACATTGTTTGCCATGCGGTTCGCATAAGTACAGGCGCTTCCGCTTGCACAGCTGAAGGCTATCCGCTCATCCACCGCCGCAAGAAATAAAACCGTGCTCCCACCCATGGAATGCCCCAGAGTGCCAATCCTTTCCTTATTGACATACGGAAGCTTTGAAAGCAGCGTGATCCCATTGATGGCATCGTCGAGCACTTTTCTCATCAGGCAATCGCCTTTTATGATCCGATAACACATCTCGTCATAATGCTGCCAAAAGTCAAGGTCGTCCGCAAGAGGTTCTGTTCCGTGCGCACCTTTACGTCTTTCCTCAAAACAAATTGCATCAGGGGCCAGTACGACAAATCCCCTTTTCGCCAATTCAGGCCCAAAAGCCTGCAAAGGGTTTCCGGCCAGACCGCATACTTCGCTTTTTCCTAAATGACGCTCCCCGTTATGCTGATGATGGATGAGAATAGCCGGATTCTTATCAAGTATTTCCGGAAGCAGCAAAAAAGCAGTAACCTTATCCCCGCAGGAATCATACTCAATTAACTGCCTTGTATACCCATCCTCCTGTGTGGATTCCAATAGACTGTATGCAACATCGGATACCGTATCAAGCGCCGTAATTCCAATCGCTTTCGCTATCTCATTTCTCAAATTTATCATGTGACCATCTCCCTTTTTGCCCAAATCATTATTTTGGGGAAACGCTGATTAAAGTGTTTCCTTAGGTAGAAATTTCTCCGGTATGGATCAGCAGCTCTACATTTGCAGTTCCTTCAGCTCATAGAACTTCCCCTTTTTCGCCATCAGCTCCTCATAGGTTCCAAGCTCCTCCAGGCCCCCACTTCCAATCACGGCAATCCTGTCCGCGTCCTTTATCGTGGAAAGCCTATGCGCAACAATCAGTGTCGTCCTGTCCTTTACGATATTATTCACCGCAGACTGGATCTGCTTCTCCGAAATGCTGTCCAGCGCGGAGGTCGCCTCGTCCAGTATCAGAACCTTCGGATTCCGCACAAACGCCCTTGCAATGGATATCCGCTGACGCTGCCCGCCGCTCAGGTTACTGCCGTGCTCCGTGATATGGGAGTCCACACCGTCCGGCAGCGAATCAATAAACTCCTTTAGATTGGAAGCCTCAATCACGCGATTCAAAAACTCTTCCGATATATCCTTGCTCCCATAGGTAATATTGTCGCGAATCGTACCGGTAAACAGGATGGAATTCTGGGGCACCACCGCGATATGCTTACGGAAGCTTTTTAAATTGATTCCGCTTATATCCTGCCCGTCAATCCGTATCACACCGGAATTGGCCTGAATAAAACCGATAACGAGATTTAATATCGTTGTCTTTCCCGCGCCTGAGCCGCCCACAAACGCAATCGTCTCCCCTGCCTTGATATCAAGGCTGAAGTCAGACAGCACCGGCTCCTCACTGTCGGGATATTGGAAGGTCACGTTTTCAAAGGAAATATTCCCTTCCACATGCCGGATATCCGGCTTCCTGTCGTTCTCCTCGATATCATGGCAGAGCAGAATATCCCCGATGGAATCCACCGACTCCAACCCCTTGGAAATTGTCGGTAAAAGCGTGATAACGCTCGATACCTGCGCTACAATGTTCGCAAAATACGTCTGATACATCACAACCTCCCCGACCGTGATGCGTCCCTTTGCGGCAAGATAGCCCGTAAATCCGAGACAGATTACCTGAAAGACCTGAAACGCCACCCAGCTTATTGAAGAAAAGTAGGACTGAATAATATCCAGCTTCAACCCACTCTGTGCCACATTCTCAAGCTGCTGCTTAATCCTGTCCGTCTCCGTACTTTCCAGCGCGTGCGCCCGCGTTACGGGAATGAGCTCCACCATTTCCATCACACGCACGGAGGTTTCCTCCATATCCTTTCTGAACTGGCGGTTCTGGAGCTTAATCTTACTCTTAAATGCGACCATAATAATCACTGCGACCGGAATCGTGATCACAAAAAAGAAAAATACCGTCAGGCTCTTGCTGATCACTACGCCAAACGCAACCGCGACATTCATAATAATACTCAACACGGAAATAAAAATCTGTCTGGAAAGCGTTTCAATCTGCTCCACATCACGCATGATTTTCGATTGCAGCCGTCCGGACTGCATCGCATTGTGATAGGAAATCGATAACTGCTGCAGCTTACTGACCAGAGAGCCGCGCAGATTACATTCCATGTTTCGGATGGTCTTGGAATAGAGATACACATGGATATAGTTGGTAAAGATATTCTGTATGATCATAAGACTCATCAGCACAACATTAATGACAATCCTTACCGCGAAACCCTCCTCCGGTTTTGTTGCAATATTAATAATATTCGCCGTCACAATCGGCAATACCCACGCCGGGGAATGCTTTATAAAGAAAAACAAGACCGAAAAAAACAAGGTTGTGTAATGTCCCTTATAAAGCCCCAGCAGCGTTTTCAGACTGCTGTTTTTGTTCCTGCGAAAATTGTCAAAGAACTCCTGTTCCGCAGCCTCGCTGCCGCGGTCTACACTATACTCCTTCAAAATATCCTCCATCCCATACCGCATGGCGGCAGTTAAAATTATGACACAAATGTCATCTTAGTCCTGTTCATCCTCCTGCCACATCAGTGCGCATTTTACCGCCTTATCCCATCCGCGGAGGCTGCGTCTGCGCCGTTCCTCCTCCATCAGCGGCATAAAGCTCCTTGAAAGCTGCCAATTCTCGCGAATCTCCTCCTTGTCCCGCCAGTATCCGACCGCAAGGCCCGCAAGATACGCCGCTCCCAGCGCGGTCGTCTCAATACAGCTCGGGCGGAGCACCTCTCCATTTAAGATATCTGCCTGGAACTGCATCAGAAAATCGTTCGCGCTCGCGCCGCCATCCACACGAAGCTGCGCAATCGTAAGCCCCGTATCGGACTCCATCGCCTGAATAACGCTGTAGGTCTGATAGGCCAGAGACTCCAGTGTCGCCCTGATAAAGTGTTCTTTGCTGCAGCCTCTCGTGATTCCCACGACCGTACCGCGGCAGTATTGATTCCAGAACGGCGCGCCCAGCCCTGTAAACGCCGGCACGACATAAACGCCGTTTGTGTCCGCAACGGCCTTCGCATATTCCTCCGACTGTGCGGAGCTTCTTACCATCCGCATCTCATCGCGCAGCCATTGTATCGCCGCGCCCGCGACAAACACGCTTCCCTCAAGTGCATATATGGGTTCCTTGCCGTCACCGGCAGCAATCGTCGTAATCAACCCGTTCTTGGACATGATCGCCCTGTTTCCCGTATTCATCAGCAGGAAACAGCCTGTTCCATAGGTATTCTTGATATCACCCTCCTCAAAACAGCACTGTCCGAACAGCGCCGCCTGCTGATCTCCCGCGGCGCCTGCTATCGTAATCTCACCGCCCAGAATCGCCGCGTCCGTCTTACCGTAAACACAGCTTGAAGGCTTCACCTCGGCAAGCATGGCGCGCGGTATCCGGAGCTTTTCCAAAAGCTCGTCGTCCCAACATCTCTCGTGAATATTAAACAACATCGTACGCGACGCGTTTGTATCATCCGTCACAAAAATCCTGCCCTTTGTCAGGTTCCAGATCAGCCACGTATCCACCGTTCCGAACAGCAGCTCGCCTGCCTCGGCACACTCCCGCGCTCCCGCGACATGGTCAAGAATCCACGCAACCTTCGTCGCACTGAAATATGCATCCGGCACAAGCCCTGTTTTCTGTCGGATGACCTCGTCGAAGCCCTCCTGTTTCAACTGCTCAATCATATCGGCGGTTCGGTGGCACTGCCAGCAAATCGCATTATACACCGGCGCCCCTGTATTCTTATCCCATACGATTGCTGTCTCTCTCTGGTTGGTGATACCCAGCGCCGCCACCGCGTCCGCTTCTATGCCCACCTTCGTCATTGCCTCAATTGCCACCGCAATCTGGCTTGACCAGATTTCCATCGGGTCATGCTCTACCCATCCCGCCTTCGGATAAATCTGCCGAAACTCCTTCTGCGCCATGCTGACGATGTTTCCCGCCTTATCAAATAAAATGCAGCGCGAGCTTGTTGTCCCCTGGTCAAGCGCCATAATATATTTCAAATCTCCGTTTTTTCTCATATTCCTCCTCTTTTCCCCGCACAAATTCTGTCGTGTAAAAAGTTCCGGCTACACTTCAATAGCCGGAACTCTTTCCATACCCTGCGGCCGTTTTCCTTTTCACAACACACTCAGATTTTGGGAAACAGCTCCTTCACTGTCGGATAAATCTGCGCAAATTTCCTATACCTTTCCTCATAGCGCTTTGCAAGCTCCGGGGCGGGCTCCACACTGTCTACTATCTTGACAAGCTTTGATGCTGCCTCCTCAACAGAAGCGTACTCCCCACAAGCCACTGCAGCAAGAATCGCTCCTCCGTAGCCCGGTCCCTCCTCGCTCTCAATGATATCCAGACGGATATTCAATACATTCGCAAAAATCTTTTTCCAAAGAGGACTCTTGGCGCCGCCGCCGCATATTTTGGAAGACTGAATATCTATGCCAAGGCTCTTGGCAACCTCAAAGGAATCGCGGATGGCAAAGGCCACGCCCTCAAGAACCGCCTGATACATATCGGCTCTGGACGAATCCATCGTCATGCCGATAAAGGTTCCTCTTGCATTGGCATCATTATGCGGAGAACGCTCCCCCATCAGATAGGGTAGGAAATACACATGATTGTTGCCGAGCTTATCGTCCGTAATCGCCTCCTGCTCCTTGGTAAACTCATTTGTCTGCATAATCTCTTCCATCCACCATTTATTGCAGGAAGCCGCGCTGAGCATACAGCCCATCAAATGATATTTTCCGTCCGCATGCGCAAACGCGTGAAGCGCGTTATTTTTATCCACGCCGAACTTCCTGCTGGAAATAAAGATTGTGCCGCTTGTCCCCAGGGAAATGTTGCACATCGCATCCTCATCAGATCCGCTCATGCTCACGGTTCCGGTTCCTACCGCTGCTGCCGCGTTATCGCCGGCTCCGGCTGCAACCTTTACAGAGACCGGAAGCCCCAGCTCTGCCGCAACCTCCTCCCGAAGCGTACCGACAACCTCATAGCTTTCATATGTCTTTGCCATCTGCGATTCCTTCACTCCGCAGATCTCCAGCATTTCCTTCGACCAGCATTTGTGCTCGACATCAAACAGAAGCATTCCCGACGCGTCCGACACATCCGTGCAGAAGCTTCCGGAAAGCATGTACGCTATGTAATCCTTCGGAAGCATGATCTTTTCTATTTTAGCAAAATTTTCCGGCTCCTTATTTTTTACCCAGAGGATCTTAGGTGCTGTAAAGCCTGTAAACGCAATGTTTGCTGTATATTTTGAAAGCTTATCCTTACCGATCACGTTATTCAGATAGTCTGTCTCCTCCTGCGTTCTGCCGTCGTTCCAGAGAATCGCGGGGCGGATGACATTATCGTCCTTATCGAGAATGACCAGCCCGTGCATCTGCCCGCCGAAGCTGATGCCCGCTACCTGCGACTTGTCAAAGCCCTCTGTTAATTCCTTCAGGCCTTCCTTTACTGCCTGCCACCAATCCTCCGGCTTCTGCTCGCTCCACCCGGGATTCGGGAAATACAGCGGGTACTCCTTTGAAACGATATTGGCGATTTTGCCGTTTCCTTCCATAAGCAGCAGCTTTACTGCGGACGTTCCAAGATCCACTCCGATATAATACATAATAAGCCTCCATTCCTGTTCGGGTTAAGTTCTTTTTAAGGTTGCTTTTTATTATAGCAAATCGTGTTGGATATTTCAATAAAGGGAGGGATTTTCAAGTCCGGCGGATTGTGCAAAGTATTGCACGCTGCCGGACTACGGCAAGCGGATTTGTCTAAATATTCCGTGTGCAGTTGTCGGAATACGGACGCAACCGCCCTCTATGCGCCCTCCATGGCGCATTACGGGCTTCTCGGGACATCGTGTCCCGCGATTGCCGGATATCCACGGAATATTAAGAAAATCTCACTTGCCTCCGCAATGGCAGCTTTGCAATACTTTACACAATCCGCCTCATCGAAAATTGGGAAAGGAGGAGGGCTTTGGATATACGAGAGGTTGTAGAGGAAAACACCAGGGGATTTGAAGAGCAATAATATTATTTCGTTTTCAGTAAAAAAAGCACAGTCTTTTGGCAAAAACAGAACAGAGATATATTTAGGATCTAAATACCCTCCGCCAAATGGCAGAGGGTGATTAGATTTCTCCATATTTTGTATCTTGTGTTAAGGCTGTTTCAAATTAACACACAAATCACTAACAATAAAACTGAGACTGCATTGAAAATAACTCCGCATATAACCCACCTTTACCATACAATTCATCATGTGATCCGTACTCAATTATCTGTCCGTTACTAAATACCGCTATTACATCACAGAATTTAGCACTTGATAATCTGTGCGAAATATATACTGCTGTTTTTCCCTGAACCATTTCATTAAATTTTTGATAAAGCTCGTATTCCGCTTTCGGATCCATAGCTGCGGTCGGTTCGTCTAACAGCACGATCGGTGCGTCTTTATATAAGGCACGCGCCAAAGCAATTTTCTGTCCCTCTCCTCCTGATGGTTCAAATCCCTCCTCATCAAAGTTCTTAAAAACAGAAGTATCAATACCATTTTGCAGTTTGCGTAGTTTTTCGCCGAACCCTACATACTCAAGAATATCTCTTACTCTGTCTTTGTTCATAGGCTGTGCAAGTGCAACATTATCTTTGATGGAAAATGAAAACAGCTTATAATCCTGAAATACCGATGAGAAAAAACTCATATATTGATCATAGTCTATTTTTTTGATATTCACTCCATCCAAAAGAATTTCACCTTCCGTCGGATCATACATTCTGGTCATCAATTTGACAAATGTTGTCTTTCCTGCGCCGTTTTCCCCGACAATGGAGAGCTTTTGACCAAAGGGGATTGTGATATTAACATCTTTCAGGGCATATGTGTCACTGCCGGAATACTTAAAGCTGACGTTTCTGAATTCAATAAAATGAGCGCTGTTCGCATCCGGCAATTCATTGCCCTTGCGCAGTGTCTTGGGCAAATTCAGGTATTCATCAAGTCTGTCATAGTAAGTGTCATACGCCTGAATTTCTATCAGGCTGTCAAGCACCCTGCGAAATGCAATGGAAAATGTTGTAACCGCACCTGTATACATTGTAAATGATCCGATTGAAATGGTTCCGCTAACCACACAATATATTAAATAAGCATATGCTACGCTCTGTTGAACCAATGTAAAAATCGCACCGAAAAATCCGGAAATAATAAATCCGTCATTTTGTTTCTTTTGGTTCTCGTTTACTTTTGTAAAATAATTTCTCTCTCTGTCAAGCAGCCACTTTCCAAGAGAATTTAATCGAATCTCCTTTGCAAAACTATGATCTTCAAACAGACTCGCATAATACATCCAACCTCGTTGATCTTTGGTGATACCTTCCGACAATCTGATAGCATTTTGCTTAGCCCGTTTCTCAATGAATGCGCCCAAAATGATCAATGCAATAAACAAGATCAATATTCTAAAGTCAATGGCAGCTATAATAGCAGCTATTCCAATTAATGTAAAAATTTGACCAAGTGCATTCAATGAACAGTCAAGCAAATAACCAAATCCGTGCCAATCACAGTATAAGAATTTGCCGGCCTTTTTCTGCATATCTAAGAAATTCGGATCTTCCAATCTCTCAAAATCAGCTTCTGCCAAATGTTTATGCAGATCACTGTCAAACTCTGAGTTGACTCTGCATCGTCTGCTAAATCCATCCCAATTAAAATATTCAGAGAATATCGTCGCTGCTGCAGTATAGACAATCAAAATGGAAACGTACACAAGCAGCTTACCTGTTTCTTGGTTTCCCATTAATTCATCAATGATTAATTTGGGCATTATTGTGGCAACAATCGGTATCAGTGAGTTGATAAACTGGTATAACACTCTCCAGAGAATGTATTTTTTGTCATATCTCCAGCCGTTTTTTATAAAAAATACGATTCCTTTAAACATATTCTGTTTTCCTCCATGTTATGAATTTTAGGCATAAAAATAGCTGTAAAATCGCACAACACATAAAGATAGCCTTGCTATCTCCTAAGGAAATCATTGTTTGCGTATTTTACAGCTAATTACATAACAAAAGGTTTAAATGCAAAATTCTTCAAAAGCATCCTTCGATACCCCCTATTTATCATTAAATTGTCTAAAAGTAATCAACTTGACTATATCATGGATATCATCACCTTGTCAAACGCTTTTGATATCCTGTTTTACCACAGGGAGGCATTTTCGAGGCCGGCGAATACACACGGATTTAGCAAATCCCTACTTTTCGGAATTGTGTTTTGACAGAAGATAAATTATAATTTTTATGATAAAGCGGGACTTGCGGGAGGTTAAAGCTATGGAAGAAATACAAAAGTTCTACAATATAGATTGTGATGAAAGTCAGCGTTTGATTACCCAATCAGGACAGATTGAGTTTACCACAACCATGAAATATTTAAAATTATATTGCCATAAGGATATGTCCGTTCTTGACGCTTGTGCAGGTGGTGGTATTTATTCTTTTCCACTTGCTGATTTCGGTTGTCGTGTGACTGCAGGGGACTTGATTGCGTCCAATGTAGCACACATAAGAGCGGAAAACGAAAAAAATCCGAAATTGAAAGATATTTACCGGGGAAGCGTTTTAGATTTATCAGGATTTTATGATAATTGCTTTGATGTCGTATTAAATTTGGGTTCTTATTATCACTTGTGTGATGAGATGGATCGGGAAAAATCGCTGTCAGAAACATTAAGAGTGTTAAAGGATGGTGGAATATATATAATCGCATACATAAATCGTTGCGCAAATTATCTGGCACATTTTGAAGAGTTAAAGGACAATTTTTCCTTTCTGGTCAACTATATGAAAACGGGACATATAGAGAATAGTACCTTATTTTATTCAACCACTCCTGAGCTGATAGAGGAGGATTTAAGAAAACATCATTTGAAATTGCTTCGTCATGTTGCAACCGATGGTCCTATGTTTGTATATCGGGATATTGTTGAACATATGAATGGAGAGGATTTTGATGCATTTATGGATATCCATTTAAAATTATGTGAGCAAAAAAGTAATTTGGGATACAGTGAGCATGGGTTAATTATTGCTCAAAAAGGTGCATTATAAAAGGACTCACCGAAAAAACGAAAACGGAGAAATAAGAACATGCGGGAAGATATATTAGATGCTTTACAAAAGGAAGTATATGACAGATGCCGGAGAAAAACGAATAAATTTGGGATGGGATGCTACTACCATATCGCGGCCGTCGTTAAAAATGCGGCAATTCTTGCGGAGAACTATGGCGCGGACAAGGAAATTGTTATGATTGCCGCTTGGCTGCACGATATTGCTTCTGTCACGGATTACAGCCTGTATGAGTTGCATCATATACACGGTGCGGAAATGGCTTATCATATTTTGAAAGAATATCATTATGACGACGAAAAAATCGCATTGGTACAGGAATGTATCAAAAATCACAGAGGGAGTGTCAATCTTGAAAGAAACAGCCCTGAAGAATTATGCGTGGCAGACGCTGATGCAATATCGCATTTTGACAGTGTCCCCGGTCTATTGTATTTAGCATTTGTGGAAAAAGGAATGGGTCTGGAAGAAGGCAGGGAATTTGTTAAAAATAAACTGAAAAGAAGTTTTCAGAAATTATCTGCGGAAAGTGCAAAATATTATAGGAGTAAATTTGAAAAAGTCATGGAGGTCTTGAATTAGTATCTTTAATACAACAAGACGCTGAAAAAGTTGGCACACATGACTGAAAAAAAATCGTCGCTCGGCAGCGACGATTAAGAGAATGCTCCGCATTCTCCCTGAAATGATTTATACTGTCGCAATTTCCTATATGGATTAAGGTGTCAAAAGGTATCATTCTTTTTTCAATGAGGCAGATTGCACAAAATATTGCTAAGC
>CAMWYL010000064.1 GCA_947178465.1 uncultured Lachnospiraceae bacterium
GTACTCTCCTGTATCTTGGGCGTGCTCTTTTCGGTGTTCACGCTGGCGGTGTGCCATGCAGACATTCTCACGGACTTCACAAATCCTGTGTTTCGCGTGCTTATCCTCGCGCTGACAGCCTTCGGACTTTTCACGATATATTATCATCTGGTTGCGTGGCTCTTACAGGCAAGCGAACTGATATCCCTCACAGGCGCCGAGTATCAACGTCCTTGGCTTCCCTGTATCGCTGTCGTGCTGTGCCTGATCTGTTGGACACCGCACTTTCTGTTTGCATACCCCGGCGTAATGACGCCCGACAGCATCAACCAATATGCGCAGGTTGTCGGTGCTTATGAGCTGAGCAATCATCATTCCGTGATACACACCCTGCTGCTTGGGATGTTCTACAATATCGGACTGTACTTTACGGGCAATGTTTATTTCGGACTTGCGGTTTGTACGATGGCACAGATGCTTTTTATGGCACTGGTTGTCGGATATGTTGTCAAGACCCTGCAAAAGGCAGATGTCATCTCTCCCGTTCTGCTTGCGGTGATCTGCTTCTATGCCTTAATGCCCTATCATGGCGCTTATGCGGTCACGCTATGGAAGGATATCCCTTTTGCCGGCTCCATAACGCTCTTTAGTGCGGCGCTGTTGCGCTTTTTGCTACGGCCAAGGTCCGGACTGCTGCACTCCAACCCGCAAAAGCTTACAGTCAGTGAGTACTTTACGCTGATTCTGCCGTATATTTTTTCCGGAGTAATGATCAGTCTGCTGCGCACCAACGGTTGGTACGCTTTTCTGGCCACGCTGCCTTTTATTCTGTTTATTTACAGAAGGAATTGGAAAATGATGCTTCCCGTGCACCTGATCATATTATTTTTGGTGCTTTTTGTGAAATACCCGTGCATGAATATTTATGAGATTAAACAGGCGGATTTTGTTGAGTCGCTGTCCGTCCCGCTTCAGCAGATTGCATGTGTGGTGGCAAGAGGAGAAGCCCTGACACGGGAGGAGCAGGATTTTATCGGCAGTATCATGGACTTAGAGCAGGTGCCTGCGCAGTATCAGCCCGATGTGTCGGACAATATAAAGAACCTTGTCCGACAAGGGAATCTCACATATCTTGAGGCGAACAAGTCCGCATTTTTTAAGACATGGTTTTCTATCGGCCTTGCACACTCAAGGTCCTATTTTGATGCCTATGTGGCTCAGACGAAGGGCTACTGGTATCCTGACACGACCTGTGCAATCGGTCTTGACGAGGGTATTTATCCGAACGAATTCGGTCTGACTTGGCAGCCGATTCTGCACGGAAGCGTTGTGGTAAAAATCAGGGAAATCCTCTTTAAGCTGCATGAACTGTTTCCTTTATACGGTGCGCTCTGGAGCATGGGGCTGCTGTTCTGGATCATTTTAATCATCGCCGCTGTCTGTCTGCGGACAGGAGAAGTTGAAAAGGCGCTGATCTGTCTTCCCTGCATTGCACTGGTTCTGACGCTGTGTATCGCCGCGCCGGTTGCCTCGGAATTCCGCTACGCATACCCTCTGTTCTACGGGCTGCCCCTCTTTCTTGTGGCGCCGTTCGTCCACGCGGAGGGATAGTATACCGGTCATCCGGTATTTGCGGCCGGTACACCGCTCAGTAAAGCACCCCGACGTTACAGATCTCATTGTCCGTGACGTCAAAGGCTATGATATTCTCCTCAGTTCTGTGGTGCGCCATGTAATAGCGACCGTCGATTTGTGTGATATAATAGGGCGTTCCGTTGCCTACCCCGAACGCCCCGTAAATGTCCTCATATCCACCATCCGCAAGCTCCCCCAAATCCCGACAGCGGATGATCGTGGCAAAGTCCTGATCCTCCCGGTTATCCGTGGAGACTGTTATGTAATAGCAGTCCTGTATTTTCGTGAGCTGCACCATTCCCGCAATCTCATCCGGTACGGCATAGGTCTCGACAATCTCAAAAGCATCTTCGCTCTCGTTTACCACTGCCTTTATTATCTTTTGGTTGTTATGCCCCGAGACAAAATATACGGCATCCTCCATCAGGGTAAAGGAGCGCACATACACCCCGTACAATTCGTCTATCTTCAGTACTTTATCTATATAGAGATACGAGCCGCCCCTTTTCAGGAAATACATTTCTCCTGTGATCGAGCTCCACGCCAAAAAGACACCATTCTCCGCGTCGTACTGCACATAATGAGGCTTTAACCCGATATTCTCCAACGTCTGCATGTGGGCGTAGCCGTCCGCCGTTTTCATGAATACCAGAAGTCGGTTGTTCTCCGTATCATCCACCAAAATCAGCTCTCCGTCCGAGGCAATCGTATGCGCATAATGCACTTCATCGGTCAACACCTTCCACTCCGTGAGAGGTGCGCCGAGCGTATCACTGCAGATAATCTGATTATGGTAACAGTCTGCAATAAAATAAGTGTCTGCCACCTTCGTAATGTAAGTTGCGACATTCAATGTCTCTTGTGTATTCTTTAAATCCAATACCTGAGGATTGGTAATCACGCCCGGATATGTACCGGTCTGCGCAGTTGAAGCTTCTTCCATGCAGTCTTCCTGTATGCCTTCTTCCTGTATGTCTTCTTCCTGCACGCCTGTTTCCGACGCCGCGCCTGCACAGGACGCACCGCCGATGCACAGCAGGGCGACAATGCCAATGCAGATTATTCTTTTGTTTATCATATTCTTATCCCTGTTCTTCTTATCTGAACACCATCGTGAAGCGCATTTACAAATATTATAGATTAGGCTTATGTTATTGTCAATTTTGGGTCAATACAAGAGCACAGGCTGTCCGTGCATCATACACTATGCCTGCGCTCTTTTTGCACGCAGAATCTTCTTTCTGATTTTCAGCATCTGCTTATCAATCTTGCGCACGGACTTTGCGCATTTTAGGAATTCCTCCTCCACCTCCGACAAATCGTTATCATTTACTTCTTTATAGACAAAGTGGTGCTCGATATCCGACCAGAAGTCCATCGCCTGTGTGCGAATCTGTATTTCCGCCTTTACATAATCCGGTTCCCGCCCCGCCGATTGATAAGACGGAACTTTCAGAATTAAGTGAAGGCTCTGGTAGCCGCTTGCCTTGGGCTTCTTCACATAGTCCTTAAGCTTAACAAACTCATATTCCGGCGTTCCCAGAAGAATATCCGCAAGCTTGTATACATCATCCAGAAAAAAACACACCGCGCGAACGCCTGCAATATCGTTAAGCCGTTCACGGGCCGCCTGCTTCGTGATCTCATATTTTTTATCTACCATCTTATCAAGACAGCTTTGGGGTGATTTCACCCTGCTGTCAACGCTTTTAATAAATTTCCGCCCCATCCGCCTTGAAAGCTCATCATTAATCTGCTCCAGCTTCTCCCTGATATTCCTGCAGGCGTCCTCGTAGGGCGCCCGAAAGCTTTCACTCCCAACCGCTGCAAGGAACAAGGCGCATTCCCTGTCAAATTGTCTGTCTGTTTCGTTTTTTTCCTCTTTGCTGTCGTTTACAACCATCACAATACCTGACCATATCTTTATTCCCGCGGACAATGAGCCGACATCCTCGGGTATCAACGCCTTATAAAAGCACCTTATACAAATATATCTTCCCAAAACAATAAATATTACCACATTTTCATCAAAATTTAAAAATTTTCATGAAGATTAAAGAAATTTTCAGCAATTGAAAGGATCCGTGATTCATGCTACAATTTACCTACATTATAATTCACGGATAAACCGAAACCGGAGGCTGTAGTGTGAAAAATACATCTAAGGCAGTAAAAAACACTGCCTAAGATGTATTAAATTTCACACAGGAAAAACGCAGAAGACAGCGTTTTTCATTTCTATTTGAGCCGCCGAAGGCGGCATGGGGATTTTTATGAACAATACCAAAAAAAGAACATACTTAATCATTTTTCTCTTTTTTCTCAAAAGAATATTCTCATTTATTTTTGTCATTGTTCTCTTCGGAATGCTGATTGGGGCACGCCGCGGCAATGTACCTGCCGAAGCATACTATGGCTCCTTTACACCGGACAAGACCTACAGCTATGACAAGGTCTACTATGCGGTGCAGGAGGTCGAAAAGAACACGGAAAGCGGAGTCAATATGATCAAGGTCTGCATTTATGAAACCGCCTCCGACCATATGATATTCGTTTTTTATCCCGCAAGGGCAAGAGACTTTTGGGGGATCTGTTGGGAAAACGATTCCTACAATATCTGGACACAATCCGCTGATATCGGCATTTTCTGTTACCGCTATGACGCTGCACAGTGGCTCTTGGATGAAACCGCACAGCGCCCGGATTATATCGTGTCCAAATATGACTGATATGATCCACATTAAGGTATTTCATGCGGATTATACCATTGTTTCTTTGCCGGTGTGCCTGTCTCCTGTTGCATATTTTTATAAAAGCTGAAATATATTTAGGAAAAAGGGGAATTCGAGGAATTCTTATGCTTGGAAAAAGTAGCAAAAGGGAGAACGATGTCAACGCCGATGCAGAAACGAGCGGTGTACTGATACAGTATATCAGGGAGCTTAGCGAATACCTGCATGAAAAAAAGCTGTCCAAAAAGGCTGTTACGCTCATGGCTGCGGTTCTGATGCTTGCCGGGCTTTTAGGGGTAAAATTCAACGCCGACGAAACGCTCCTGCCGACCGGGGCGGCCGTGAGCAATCGGAAGCTGCCGATATACTGCGTCCAAACCGACGAGCCGAAGATTGCGCTTACCTTTGACGCGGCATGGGGCAACGAGGATACACGGCAGATTATGGAAGTTCTTAAAAAGCATGATGTGAAGGTAACCTTCTTTATGACGGGAGGATGGGTTTCCTCCTATCCCGATGATGTAAAGTATATCCTCTCTGAGGGGCATGATCTTGGAAATCACAGCGAGAATCACAAGAACATGAGTCAGCTGTCCGATTCTGAAAGAGAAAAGGAGCTGATGTCCGTGCACAATAAGGTAAAGGAACTTACCGGCTATGAAATGTTCCTATTCCGTCCGCCGTATGGCGACTATAACAATGAGGTTGTCAAAAATGCAGAAAAATGCGGCTATTACACGATTCAATGGGATGTGGATTCACTCGACTGGAAAGATTATGGCGTGGACTCCATCATTAAGACTGTCACGCAGCACAAACATCTTGGCAACGGCAGCATCATCCTCTGTCACAATGGGGCAAAATATACAGCGGAGGCGCTTGACACACTGATAACCACCCTAAAGGATGCTGGCTATACGTTTGTACCGCTCTCGGAACTGATCGTTCGTGAAAACTACCATATGGACAACGAGGGACGGCAGATTGCGGATTAAGGGTCCGTTAAAAATTCCCGCTAAAAGGCCTGCATGTATAAGCGTGCAGGCCTTTCTTCATTCATTTTCTTTCTAACACCACTAATGCGAGAATACTAAAATTTGTTTGACATAGCCCTTTAAAGGGCTATAATATATTTATGGATTTTTCGGGATGGATGAACTCCATAATCTCCGATACATTACAATGCACGATTGTGCAAAGATTATCAATAGTTGCAGTGCTTACAGGATTATTTTTGCGAAGCCTGTCAAGTTGTCCGGTGCTGATATTATACGTTTTAATCAGATCATATTGAGAAATCAAATGAAGAGGTGCGACGATGCTATTTAATTCCTTGCATTTTTTAATTTTTTTCCCGTTTGTGGTAATCATTTATTTTATCATCCCTAATCGTCTGAAATATCTTTGGCTTCTCGCAGCAAGCTACTTTTTTTATATGTGTTGGAACCCGAAGTATGCAGTACTGCTTCTTTTTTCTACTGTTATTACCTATGCCAGCGGTCTCTTATTAGAACGCGCCGGCGAAAAAAGCAGAAAATGGATTGTGGCATTGAGCTTTATATTAAACATTTTTATCCTGTTTTACTTCAAATATACGAACTTTATGCTCGGCTCACTAAAGCATATCTTTTCTTTATTTTATGTAGAGCTAAACGTGCCAACATATGATATTGTACTCCCGGTGGGCATCTCTTTTTATACCTTTCAAGCCTTGAGTTACACTATGGATGTTTACCGAAAAGAAATTTACGCGGAAAAGAACTTTTTCCGCTATGCATTATTTGTTTCTTTTTTCCCGCAATTAGTAGCCGGACCGATTGAACGTTCCAAAAATTTGTTAAGGCAGTTAGCCGAACCGAAACATTTTGATTTTGCATTGGCCCGAGATGGATTTCTGCTAATGTTATGGGGATTCTTTTTAAAAATAGTTCTGGCAGATAGAATTGCATTATTTGTAGACACGGTTTATGGAGACTATGAAACCTACGGAGGGTGGTTCCTTATCATTGCCACAATGCTTTTCGGAATACAAATTTATTGCGATTTCTATGGATACTCTGTAATTGCAATGGGAACAGCGCAGATTCTGGGCATTCATTTGATGGAGAACTTTAATGCCCCCTATTTATCCGTATCGGTAAGCGATTTCTGGCGAAATTGGCATATATCGCTTACCTCATGGTTTAGAGATTATCTCTATATTCCCCTTGGAGGGAGCCGCAAAGGGCGTTTTAGAAAATATCTGAATAAGATGATTGTATTTCTGGTGAGTGGTTTATGGCATGGAGCAGCGTACAAATTTTTGATTTGGGGCGGCTTAAACGGTCTTTATCAAATTGTGGGAGAGCTTCTACAACCGGCTCGAGAGAGGCTTGTCGCACTCCTGCATCTACATAAAAAGAATTTTAGTCACAAGATTCTTCAGACTGTTTGTACCTTTATATTCGTTGACTTTTCATGGATTTTTTTCCGCGCAGCTACCCTCAGAGATGCATTGCGAATCATACGCCAAATGTTTACCGTTAAAAATCCATGGATATTATTTGATGGAGCGTCATTATACGACTGCGGATTGAATATAAAATACTTTAATCTTTTATTCATTTGCATTGGCACCCTTCTGTTTGCAGACTGTTGTAAGCAAAAGGGCATTCAAATCCGTAGAGAAATCGCCAAACAAGACTATTGGTTTCGGTGGCTGTTTATTGTATTTGCAGTCTGCTGTATCCTAACCTTTGGCATATGGGGTCCGGAATATACGGAATCTAATTTTTTATATTTCCAATTTTAAAAGCAAAGTCTGCAATGCCATCTCTGCTCTGCCGTTGTCAACGCATAAAAACATTCGGAATGGAGGCTGTATTCATGAATAAGAACGCAATAAAAACAATTATCAGTTGCATCATAACTATATGTCTGTTGATAATTTCTTTAAAGTATCTGACAGACTTATTTGAAAGAAAGCAAAGCAATACCAAATACGAACCGTTTTTCTCACAGGAAGAGGAATTTGATGTGCTGTTCATGGGAACAAGTCATGTTATTAATGCGATTTTTCCCATGGAGCTTTGGAAAGATTATGGAATTGTCTCCTATAATTTTGGGGGGCACGCCAATCCATTACCGACAACCTATTGGGTAATGAAAAATGCATTAGATTACACAACACCCAAGCTCATGGTAATTGACTGTTATCATTTAAGCTACAACCAAAAACTTCCTTCACCACTCAGTTACCTTCATATATCTTTGGATTCATTTCCGCTGAGTTCAACAAAGCTCTGCGCTGTTTCGGATTTATTTACGGATGACAGAGAAAAAAACGATGAAAAAGATATAAACAAGGAAAAAGGCGAAAGCAGCCTAACCCTTCTGTGGGATTATTCCATATATCACTCGAGATGGGATGAGCTTACGGAAAGTGACTTTGAACTGTCGCCTACAGTAGAAAAAGGAGCTGAATCCCGCGATAGTATTGGCATTCCAAATGAAGTTCTCTCAATATCATCGGATGTAAAACTTACAGATGAAACTACCGGAGTAAAATATCTTTGCAAAATGATTGAAGACTGCCAACAGCATAACATAGAAGTATTGCTTATTTATCTTCCATTTCCGGCATCAGAGGTCCCGCAAATGGAAGCCAACCGCGTATATGATATCGCAGAGGAATATGACGTCCATTATATCAATTTTCTGGATATGGATATCATAGATTATAATACCGACTGCTATGATTCCAATTCACACTTAAACCCATCGGGAGCTCGAAAAATTACAGATTATCTTGGACAGTATATCACCCGGAATTACGATATTCCGGACCGCAGAATGGAAGTCGCTTATCAGGATTGGCACGATGCCTATAAGAAATATAACGCATTCAAGCAAAACAACATAAGAAACACAGAAGCCCTGGACATATATCTGATGCTTTTGGCAGATAAAAACTATGATTCCACTATTGAAATATATAATCCCGCAATCCTGCAAAATGTATATTATGTACAGCTTCTTAACAATATCCGTCCCGGAGAAGAATGCTATACCGTACTATTCAAAGAGGATGCCGATTGCGATATCCGAATTACGGTAACGGATAATAATACGAATGAAACCATAGACGAGGTTTCGTTTTCAATCCAAACACAAGCAGATATGGATCCTAACAGCATTGTTGTTACAGAAGTAAACAGATAATTTTATTCCTATGATATGCAAAACAGACGCCGCTTCACGATTTCCATCGTGAAGGCGGCGCCCTTTTTGCCTTTAGTCAAAATCAAACTTTGTAAAACGCTTTGCTCTGTCAAGATAACGGAATCTTACCATCTCGTTCTTCTCGAGCACGTCCTCCTCCGTTCCCCTGTACTGGCAGCGGATGCAGCTGTATATGCCGGTATCCTTATTATAAAACATATCGATGTCGAGGTCTCGCATAAAGCAGGATGGACACCTATAATTTAATTTGCCTTTTCCAAGTTGAGCCATGTTGCAAATACCTCCTTATCCGAAATTGTCTTCTTATAGCCGAGCTTGAACATCGGTGAGAATGCATAGCCCTCCTCAATGTAGCCAAGAGCCTTATCCGATGCGGTCAATGAAACCTTTGTCTTGATAGCAGGAATTACTGCGCTTACCGCGCTTGCACCATCAAGCTTTGCGTCGCGGCATCTGTACTCATAGTTGATGCTCTCGCCGCCCGCGCCCTCACAGGCAAGGGTAATGCCCGTCATATCCTCAGGATACTCGGTGGTTCCGTAGCATGCCGTGATATACTCATCCAGCGTAATCTCTGCTGAAGGATCACTGATTTCAAGAATATTCCGCTCTATCTTAATGTTTGAGGAGCCTTCCTCGAAATATTCCTTTGTCTGAAGCTTAACCGTAACACCGTTGAACTTAATTTCAACCGGATCCAGCGTCAGGATTCTTGTCTTCTTTCCGTCAATCGTTTCCTCTGAGAAATGGCAATGTGTCGGGCAGAGACACAGGTCAACCTCTTCTCCCTTATAGGAAAGCTTCGCGCTTCTAACAGTACCTGCGCCCGCATAATGCGTAAAGTATCCTGCACGATACTTCTCCTGAATCAGGAACGGATAGGAAGCATCCTGCACATGCGGCGTACCGATACCTACCGGCCACTCCAATTTTGCAACATACGGACGAAGGTCGACAATCGCGCCACCCTGATCCATATTTACACATGCTCTCATGTACGGGTCACAGTACCAGAACAGCTGCTTGTCAGAACCGTATAAAATATCTCTCCACGGTGCACATTCGGGTTCATTGTAGTTGCCTGCATTGACACCCTTCTTCTCCCTGTAATAATCCGCAAACTCTGACATAGTCATGTCAACCAGCTTGCCCTCTTTCTTCAAATCACCATAGTATTTGCAGCCGTCGCTGTAGGACTTATAGAGAAGCTCATAGGGCTGCTCCCACCGTCCCATTTTGTTCATCCAGCCCGGTCCTACAAACATCATGTTGTAGGAATAGCCGTTATTGTATTTCGCAAGGTCACGATACTGGTCAATTAAATTGTACAGATACGGGTACTCCCATGTCTTGGTATCGTAAATCATACCGCGCAGCACGTTCTGCGGATGGGTACCGAAGTTTGAGCCGTTTCCGTCATAGCAGGCAATCAAATCTCTTGACAGGTGCGGAATCGCAACGATACCGGAATCCTCTGCCGCATTTGCCGCCGGCGCATGTGTATTCTGCTTGGAGGGAATCCACGGCGCCCATGGACCGCCGTCAAAGAGTGTATACCATGAATTGTTGCAGGTATGGTAGGCCTTGGGACCCTCCTCCCAGCAGGTTGCAACCGCGCACTTCACCGTTGGATATTTTTCCTTGATGTAGTTTGTCAGCTCGGCATCCATGTAATAAGAGCCTGTCGATTCGGGATAGAAGCCAAATCTGTCATGAAACTTCTCAAACACGTCGTTTACGATTGCCTTCTTGTCCTCCATGGAGAACATCCAGATACAGAAGTCCTTTGTCTTGTACTTCTCACGGAACTCCTCACAGGGAAGTCCAAGCAGGGAGAGTGCAATCTCATCACCAAATTCCTCATGGTCATGCTTTGCAATCTCCACCGCCTCATCGTTAAACAAGGAAGCGTAGGTCATCTGAATCGTTACCTTCAGACCGTTCTCATGCGCCAGTCTCTGCTGTGTTTTGAAGATGTCAAGGGATTCTGTCAAAAGCGCCTTATCCCCGATATCTTCCTCCTTTCCCTGCCCTGTAACCGTAGCAGAATACTCCGGAACCATCTCCGGACGATGGATAATGTTTACTACGAATTTATCCACTGTTCTTTCCTCCTTATCCGGGATTTATATCCCTTTAAAATCAAATGATAAAGTTACCCCATTTGTTGCATCCGGCAAATACTCCGGATGCGGCGTCGAGCCCCAACTGTCGTCTCCGCCTACGCCCATCTGTATCAGGCCGATCCTCGCTACCGTATAATAAATCGGGGGAAGCTCATACGCATGCATGGCGTTTTCAAGCTCATGCGGCGTGTACGGCAGTACATTGACGCTCAGATCCTTCCCACGGAATTCTATGCCGCGTCCCCTGTTGTCGGTGATACACGCCCTGCGAACCCGCGTGTGGTTCCCACACTCCTGCGGCACAAGGTATTCCGCCATATTTTCCGCCACTTTTTTATGATGAATACCAAGCCTGCCGCCTCTTTCGCGGTCGCAGTAGGTATCTGCCGGTCCAAGTCCGTACCATGTCAGATTTTCTAAATCCGCATCGAATTTAAACAGCATCGAAAATTCCGGAAGCTCGCACTGCTTTACCCCTGCATCCTGCGGTGCATAGTGCAGTGTTGTATTCACCCTGCCGTCCCCCGTCACCGTATAAACAACCTCGCAGGTCGATTCCGGTTCTGTCGGCAAATGATACGTATAAGCCACACGAACACTGTCCTTCTCTATCGAAACCACGGCCGGCTCCGTCCTCTGATACAGGCTGGCTGTCTTCCACTGCGCATACCTGTAAGGCATCTGACAGCCCATGTCGTTGTCTGTCGGCGCACGCCAGAAATTCGGCTTCGGAATTGCCTTAATCAGTTCCCTTCCGCTGTATACATAGGATACCAGACCCTTGCCGCCTTTATCAAACAACGCCTCGAAATGCATCCCACGGACACCGATATTGTAGGTGCTGTCCGCCACCTCAATGGGAGGCACCACCGCCTGTTCCTGCTCTGTATGTTCAATCGTATAGATTCCCTGTCCGAACGCAATCTCATGCCCACGTGTGGCCCATATGGTATCCTCCTTCAGCACAAACGATACGGTTACCACATACTCGCCCGCCCTTGCAGCCTTCCATGGCGCCGCATCACTCCACGGCGTCTGATACGGGAAGCTTGGCAACGTATAGACC
>CAMWYL010000065.1 GCA_947178465.1 uncultured Lachnospiraceae bacterium
ATATAGCCTTCGAAAAAATCCGTGTGCACTCTTTTACCGGACACTTCCTTTGATACGATGCATGTCCATTCATCATATGATAATCTGCTTCTTTTCATGGGGTGATACCTGCCTTTCCGTATCTATTATATTTGAATTATGGAAATTGGGCAAGCTGTTGCTTTTGATTCGGCTGCCGTAAAGACGTTTCCTGAAGCTGTGTTGCAGCTGCTTTGTTTTTTCTCATTTACGGCAGTTAATATTTGAAAGTGAAGGGGATAAGAGGTATCATGCAAATTATCTATGGTGTCCCCGCGCAAAAGGATGTATAATGGAACCGACACACATCACGGTTTCGCGGAAGGGAGCACAGTCACATCCATGGGTCTTAGATTTTATATCGGAGCATCAGGCTCCGGAAAAAGCTACGTCGTATATGAGCGCATTATCGAGGCGTCAAGGCAAAATCCCCACATTAATTATTTAATCGTCGTACCTGACCAGTTTACGATGCAGACACAGCTTGAGATGGTAAGACGCCACCCCAATAAAGGAATTATGAATATTGACGTTTTGAGCTTCGGGCGGCTTTCCCACAGGATATTCGAGGAGGTCGGCGGGAACGACAAGCCGGTGCTCGACGATACCGGGAAGAGTCTGGTACTGCGTCGCGTCGCGGCGGGACTGGAGGAGGAGCTGAGCGTGATGAAGCATAACATCAAAAAGCTTGGCTATATCCATGAGGTAAAGTCAGCCCTGTCGGAGTTTATGCAGTACGGACTTGGCACAAAGGACGTGGAGAAGCTGTGCGAGTACGCCTCAAACAGAGGGGCGCTCGCATACAAGCTGAAGGATTTGCATCTGCTGTATAAGGGATTTCTCGAGTATATTGACCAAAAATATATCACTACGGAGGAGACTCTTGATTTGCTGAAAAGCGTTCTGGCGAAATCGCGCGTTGTGCGGGACAGCGTGATCGTATTTGATGGCTTCACGGGTTTTACTCCGGTACAGAACCGCGTTATTCAGGAACTGATGGTGCTTGCGCGGGAGGTTATTGTTACGATCACGATGGACGCGCGGGAAAATCCGTATCTCATGGACGGTGAGCAGAAGCTGTTTCATCTGAGCAAGAAGACGATTCATGACTTGGATAAGCTCTGCAAAGAGGCAGGCGTGGAGCGCGGACAGGATACGCTTATTGACGGGGAGACGGTCTGGCGCTATAAGGAGAATCCGGGACTTGCGCATCTGGAGCGGGAGCTTTTCCGCTATCCTTACCAAAGCTTTGATGATGTGCAGGACAATATCCGGATTTTCGAGGCGTCGAATCCCAAGGAGGAGCTGCGTCAGGTATGTCTTGCAATCCGGAGGCTCGTGCGGGAGGAGGGCTGCTGCTATCGGGATATTGCGGTGGTGACGGGAGATATGGAGCGCTACGGATTCCTTGCAAAGGAGGAGTTTTCACATTTTGGCATCCCGTTTTTCCTCGATCGGACAAATAAGCTTGTGCTGAATCCCTTTATTGAGTTTATCCGCAGTGCGTTTTTGATCATCATACAGGACTATTCCTATGAGTCGGTGTTTCATTTTCTGCGATGCGGACTTTCCGGCATCACCCCCGAGGAGACGGATTATCTGGAGAACTATTGTCTTACCATGGGAATCCGTGGGCGGAAGGCATGGAGCAACAGCTTTACCAGAAGACCGCATCGGCAGGAGGAGGAAGCGGATGCGCTCGAAGCCCTGAATGCGCTTCGTGGGAAGCTGGTTGCGCTGCTTGAACCGCTGACGCTGAAAAAAGCGACGGGTGCGACGTTTGTGCAGGCGCTCTATGCGTTTATTCAACAGGCAGACATTGAGCGTAAGCTTGAGGAGTATGAGCAGTATTTCACGGAGCAGAATGATTTGGTGCGCGCAAAGGAGTATGCGCAGATTTATCGCCTGGTAATGGAGCTTTTGGAGCAGATTCATGCGCTGCTCGGGGATGAGGAGCTTGAAATCAGGGAGTTTGCGGATATCTTGGATGCGGGCTTCAGCGAGATTAAGGTAGGCGCCATTCCGCAGAATGTGGATAAGGTAGTAATCGGGGACATTGAGCGGACGCGGCTTAGTGAGATTAAGGCGCTGTTTTTTGTGGGTGTCAATGACGGCATTATTCCCAAGAGCGGAGGAACCGGCGGGATTATATCGGATATCGACAGGGAATTTCTGCTCGCGTCGGAGTATGAGCTTGCACCGACGCCGCGGCAGCAGATGTATATCCAGCGTCTGTATCTGTACATGACAATGACAAAGCCTACACAGCGTCTTTTTCTGTCCTATGCCAAGGTGGACAGTGAGGGGAAAAGCCTGCGGCCCGCGTATCTTATCGGTACGATGCGCAAGCTCTTCCCACGGCTTGAGATTGATCGGCCGCAGCTTCGGCCCATAGCACAGCAGATAGAGTCGCCTGCGGACGGCCTTTCCTATCTGGTGGATCTGTTGCGGCGGTATGCGACGGATGAAATCGGGGAAGACAGACAACTGTTCTTTACAATATATGACACATATGTCGGAAATGAGGACTATGCACCGCTGGTATCGCAGATGCGTGACGCGGCCTTTTCCTATGCGAAGGGAGCGGCGGACAGGCGGCTGCCGAAAGAGCTTGCGCGGCTGCTGTACGGTCAGGTGCTTCAAAACAGCGTAAGCCGTCTGGAGAAATTCGCCTCCTGTGCCTACGCGCATTTCCTGCAATATGGGCTGAGCCTTGAGGAGCGGGACAAATATGGGTTTGAAAGCGTGGATATGGGAAATGTGTTTCATGCCGTGCTGGAGCAGTTTTCGGAGCAGCTTACGGCGCAGGGCTATACGTGGCTTGACTTCCCCAAGGAGCTTGGTGAGCGGCTGGTGGCGGAATGTCTGGAAAGCTATGCCGCTTCCTACGGGGAGACGGTGCTCTATAGCAGCAAACGAAATGAATACATGATAACGCGGATGCGCCGGATATTGAACCGTACCGTGCAGACCTTACAGCATCAGCTGAAGCATGGCGCCTTTCTGCCTGAAAATTTTGAGATGTCGTTTCAGATGACAGAGGATTTGGAAGCGGTGAACATCGCGCTTTCGGAGGAGGAGAAGGTGCGGCTCGTCGGGAGGATTGACCGCGTGGATACCTGCGCCCGGGAGGATAAGCTTTATGTGAAGGTAATTGATTACAAATCCGGCAGCAGGAAATTTGATCTGGCCGCGCTGTATTACGGCTTGCAGCTGCAGCTTGTGGTATATATGAATGCGGCCGTCGAGGTACAGAAAAAGAAAAATCCTGACATGAATGTCATTCCTGCGGCGATGCTGTATTATCATGTGAGCGACCCGCTGACGGAGACGGACAAGGGAAAGCCGGATGCGCAGGAGATTGAGGACGCGATTCTGGCGGAGCTGAAGATGACCGGTATGGTGAGCGATGACGAAGAGGTTCTCCGGCTGCTTGACAGGGATTTTGATTCCAAATCGACGATTATCCCGGTCGCAAGAAAGAAGGACGGGAGCTTTACACAGGCCTCCTCCGTGCTTTCCGACGAAGATTTTGACATGGTTTCCCGCTATGTGAACCATAAGATCAAGGAGCTTGGCAGTGAAATATTGGATGGAGCGGTCGGGCTTAATCCGTACCGACAGGGCGATACGGCGGCCTGCACTTACTGTGCCTATAACAGCGTGTGCGGCTTTGATTCCAAGCTTGGTGCGGAGCTTGTGCGCCATCTTGACGATATGGACAACGATACGGCGATGGAGCGGATAAAGGAGCAGATGGAAGAGGGAGGTGAGCAGTAAAATGGCAGTGAAGTTTACACCGGACCAGCAGCGCGTGATTGATACCAGAGACAGCAACATCCTTGTATCGGCGGCGGCGGGCAGCGGAAAGACCGCTGTACTTGTAGAGCGCATTATTCGGCGGATTACGGATGAGACCCGACCGGTTGACATTGACAGGCTGTTGATCGTGACCTTTACCTCGGCGGCGGCGGCGCAGATGCGGGAGCGTATCAGCGTGGCGGTCTCAAGACTTTTGGAGGAGAATCCCGAGAACGAGCATTTGCAGAGGCAGACTTCCCTGATTCATAATGCGCAGATTACCACCATTGATTCCTTCTGTCTGTTCATCATCCGAAATAATTTCAATGAAATCGGCCTTGATCCGGGCTTTCGCGTGGCTGATGAAGGAGAAATAAGGCTTCTGGAGAGCGACGTGATGAATAAGCTTCTGGAGGATGCCTATGCAGAGCCGACCCGGCGCTTTCTTCGGTTTGTTGAGTGCTACAGCACCGGAAACAATGATAAAAAGATTGAGGAAGCAATTCTGCGGTTGTATCATTTTTCCGTGAGCTATCCGTTTCCGGAGGAGTGGCTGCGGGAGCGGATAGCGGATTATCGTTTGGAGGACATCCGTGAGCTGACGGAAAAGCCATGGTTTGCGGGGGCACTCGCGTATATGGATACCGTGCTCTCGGAGTGTGCGGCGCGTCTTAGGCAGGGACTTGCCATTGCGGGCAGCGCGGGAGGGCCGATACAGTATACGGAGAACCTGACGGATGATTTGGAGCTGATTGCGCGGCTGCAGGGAGAGCGGGATTATGCGGTACTGTATGAAATGTTTGCGATGGCTTCCTTTACGCGGCTTTCATCCAAGAGAACGGAGGGTGTGGATCCGTTTTTAAAAGAAGCGGTGAAGGCGATTCGCGACGAGGTAAAGGGCAGCATAAATGATTTGAAGAAATTTCTGTTTCAAATTTCGCCGGAGGATACCTTTGATGATATGGCGGTATGTCAGGAGGTTGTGGAGGAGCTGGCGGAGCTTACGATTGCCTTCAAGGAGCGCTTTGACCGGGCCAAGCGTGACAAGAATGTAATAGACTTCTCGGATATGGAGCACTTTGCGCTGAACATTCTGCTGACAAAGGATGAGACCGGGGCGGTGACGCCGCGGGAGACGGCGCTTGCATTGCAGGATTATTTTGAAGAAATTATGATTGACGAGTATCAGGACTCAAACGAGGTGCAGGAGCTTTTGCTCAAATGCATTTCGGGAGAGGACAAAGGACGGTTTAATCGCTTTATGGTGGGAGATGTGAAGCAGAGTATTTACAAATTCCGTCTCGCGCGTCCAGAGATATTCATGGACAAATATGATACGTATGTCACAAATGAGACAGAGGCGCAGGGGCGTGTCCGGATAGACCTTCGCATGAATTTCCGCAGCCGCGGCGAGGTGACGGAGGCGGCAAACTTTATCTGCGGGCAGCTGATGAAAAAGCAGGTTGGCAACGTCGAATATGATGAACAGTCGGCGCTTTATGCTGGCGCATCTTATCCGCCGCCGCCCGAGGGAGAGAGTCCTCTGCTGTATCAGACGGAGCTTCTCCTTGCGACGGACCCGCAGGAGGAATCAGCGGATTCGTATTCGGAGAAGGAACGGGAGGCGATGATGGTTGCCTCACGCATCAGAGAGCTTGTGGGGAGCTTTCCGGTGACGGATGCGGAGACCGGCCGGCAGCGTCCGGCAAGATACGCGGATATTGTGCTCCTGCTGCGCGCCACCTCCGGATGGGATGAAGATTTCAGGCGTATTTTATCAGAACGCGGGATCCCGGTACATGTGACGGGCAAAACCGGATATTTTGAGACCATTGAGATTCAGGGAATTGTCAATATCCTGAAGGTGCTTGATAATCCGTTGCAGGATATCCCCTTTTTCGGTGTGCTGCGCCTGCCCTTCTTTGACTTTACGGAGGAGGAAATCGTACAGATGAAATGCCATACGGAGGCTTCCGGCGAGGCCTCTGCCGGGAAACAGTCTTTGTATGAGCAGGTAAAGCGGTATCGGGAGACGCAGGAGCAGACTGTGCTTGGGAAAAAGGCGGCACGGCTTCTGGAAACGATAGCCATGTACCGGCAGATGGTGGCCTATACGCCCATCAAGGAGCTGATTCAGCGAATTATCAATGATACCGGGTATACGGCTTATGTCGGCGCAATGCAGGGAGGCGATCAGAGACGGGCCAATATTGATCTGCTGCTTGAGCGTGCGGGTGCCTTTCAGAAAACCAGCTTTTACGGATTGTTTCATTTCATTCGCTATCTGGAGACAATGCAGGAGCAGGAGGTTGACTTCGGCGAGGCGAATATCCTTGACGAGAATGCGGACGTGGTGCGGATTATGACCATTCATAAAAGCAAGGGATTGGAATTCCCCATCTGCTTTGTGTGCGGACTCGCCAAGCAGTTTAATCAGATGGATGTGTGTCAGAGTATTCTGATGGACGCGGAGCTTGGAACAGGCGTAGACTATATCGACCCGCAGCTGCGGGTAAAGCGCAGGACCTTGCGCAAGAATGTGGTGGCGCAGCGCATGAAGGAGGATACGCGTGGGGAGGATTTGCGCGTCCTGTATGTCGCACTGACGCGCGCCAGAGAGAAGCTGATTCTGACAGGGTATGTTGCGGATCTTGAAAAAAAGCTTGCCGCCGGCCGGCTGACTGCGATGGAGACGCAGGAGAAGCTGCCCTATTCGACACTGATGAAGGCAGGCTCTTATATGGATCTGATATTGGCGTCGCTTATGCGCCACCGTTGCATGCGCGCGCTGATGGAGGAGCTCGGCTTGGATGCGGAGGCACCGGGTGGTGCGCAGCCGTATGTGCCGGATTATGAGGCGGTGCCGATAAAGATTTCCGTTTACAGTGAGGTCGAGGACCGGGCGGGACAGTTCAGGGAACAGGGAAGAGCGGCGATTTTGGAGGAAAACCTTGACAATGTGGGGAGATTTGTGGATAATGAACTGTCAAAGACACTTCGTGAGAAGCTGCAATACCGCTATCCATACTCCTATCTGGAGGGCCTGAAGGTCAAAACGACGGTTTCGGAGCTGAAAAAGGCCTCTTATGCGGAGCTTTCGGAGGAAGCTGACGAGCTGATTTGGCTGCCCAAGGAAAGCTATGTGCCGCGCTTTGCGGAGGAACACGCGGCGGCAGCCGCGGATGGTCAGCCGCAGAGCACCGCAGTACAATACGGTACTGCCGTACATAAGGTGATGGAGCTGTTATCCTTCTCAGAGGACTTCCTGTATATGGGGAACAGTGCAGCTGACAAAAAGCTCTATGCGCTGGTTTGCAGGGAGCGGGAGCAGTGGCTTTCCGAGGGCAGGGTGGCGGAGCATGAGCTTGCCTGCGTCAGCAGCGGCAGGATTACGGAGTTTTTCAAGTCCGGTATCGCACAGCGGATGATTGCCGCGAATGTGCGCGGCGAGCTGTTCAAGGAGCAGCCGTTTGTGCTTGGAATACCTGCAAGAAAGCTGCGCGAGCAGTATCCGGAGACGGAGACCGTCCTGATACAGGGAGTTATCGACGTGTTCTTTTATGAGGGAGATGAGCTTGTGCTTGCGGATTACAAGACGGACCGGGTGTGCACGGAGCAGGAGTTGATTGACCGCTACAGGACGCAGCTGGATTATTATCGGATGGCGCTGGAGCAGATAACGGGAAAGCATGTGAAGGAGCGCTATCTGTATTCCTTTGCCCTGCAGAAGGAAATTTTGTGTTGAGAGGAGCGAGAGGATGGAAAGGTTCGCATATATTTTATTTGATTTGGACGGAACCCTGACAGATCCGAAAATCGGGATTACCAAATCCGTTCAGTATGCGCTGAAGGATTTGGGGGTGGAGGAGCCGGATCTTGACAGGCTCGAACCGTTTATCGGGCCGCCGCTAAAGGACAGTTTTATGGAATTTTACGGTTTTGATGAAGCACAGACACAGCGTGCGGTGGCAAAGTACCGGGAACGCTTTGAAGTGACCGGGATTTTTGAAAACGAGATTTTCCCGGGGATTGCGCAAATGCTGAAAACGCTTAAGGAGCGTGGGAAAAAGGTTGCCATTGCCTCCAGTAAGCCGACGGAGCTTGTGGAGCGGATTTTGGTGCATTTCTCTATCAGACAGTATTTTGATCATGTGGTCGGCAGTGAGTCGGATGGTACGCGCAGCCGGAAGGAAGAGGTGGTCGAGGAGGCGCTTCGCCGGATGGTTCCGGAGGCGGACATCGGGAAAAAGGTGGCTATGGTCGGGGACCGGAAGTTTGATATCGAGGGCGCGAAGGCGTTTGGTCTTACCGGAATCGGAGTGTCCTTCGGGTATGCGGCGGATGGCGAACTGGAAGCGGCAGGCGCGGATTATATTGCAGACAGCGTTGCGGAGCTTGAAGAGCTGCTGTGCGCGGAGGAGTGATAGCGATTTCATGGAGGTTAGCATGAAGAAGGAAGATTTTAAGAAACGGATACGGAATAAGCGCGTCACCTTTCGGGAGAAGGCCTGGTATGTCATAAAGCCGTTTCTTGTATATATGGTGCTGAAATCCATGGCGATGCTGACGCTTGCAATTGCGCTCCCCGCAATCCCGATTTCCGGAATGACCGAATGGGTCGAAACAAATTCACAGCTGTTGAGTGCAGTAGTCAATGGTGTATCAAGCCTGATTGCGGTTGCTTTTCTGCTGAATGATTTTCTGAAGGAGACTGCGACAGAGGGAGAGGTGGATATTGATGCGGGGATTCCAAGGCAGCTTTTGGCGTTTTTCAGAAAGGGCTTTCTGGGCTACGGCTCTGTGAATGGAGTGGGACCGGCACTCTGCGCGGGAGGTGGAGCGGTCGCGGCGTTTGTGCTCAATCAGGTGATCCTCCGGATTATGGCGCTTTTGCAGATAGGCTCCGCAAGATATGATTCCGTTGAGGCGATACAGTATTCGGTTCCTCTGTGGCTGGGAATTCTTCTCTATGGGGTGATTTCTCCGGTCGTGGAAGAGATTGTGTTTCGTGGGATTCTTTACAACAGAATGAAGCGATTCTTTGGTATTCCCGCATGTGTCATACTGACAGCGGTGTTGTTCGGCGTGTTTCATGCCAATCTTCCGCAGTTTGTGTATGGCACATGTATGGGAATCCTGTTGGCGCTTTGCTATGAAAGGGAAAAGTGCTTTGCGGCACCGGTATTCTTTCATATGGCGGCCAACCTGTTTGTATTCATCGGTTCGTTTTTGTGATTATCAGCGGGCAAGTACCTCAAGAATTTCGCCCACGTACATTGTATGCATGTCACCGTCTGCATACCACTTTTTGATATCCGGTGAGAGGAAAGAGTCCTCCGTAAGCCTTGTGGCGGAGAGCTTCTGGCAAAGCAGAATCAGATTGCCCTCGTCAATATAAGGAATGGAAAGCTTGTAATTCCATGTAAGACCGGCATTGGACATCTTATCCTCGGTACGGCCGGAATGTGAACCGCAGTAGTCAAGCGCCTTCTTGTAGCTCTTGTCCAAGAAGGAGATGGAGAAGAAGTCGCCTGAATCAATAAATTCTTTGGTGTATCGGGAGTCGCGAACAAATATATAAGCGACATTTCTGCCCCAGAGGACGCCGACGCCTCCCCAGCTTACGGTCATGGTGTTGGCTTTCTGCTTTGTCCCTGCCGATACCAGCGCCCAGTCCTTGCCGATTTTCTCAAATGGATTAAAGCTTAATTCCTCAATGGGATACGGTTGAAATGAGTGCATATGGAAACCTCCTTGATTTTTTTTTTCAAAAATATTATAAAGCTATATTTATGAAATGTCACGGGGGTTTAGGACTATTTTGCAAATAAGTGAGATTTTGATAGAAGATGCATGCTTGATTCTGTTGATGGAATTGGCAATCCGTAACGGATGAATGCTTCAAGCTAAGGCGAACTGTGAGGAGTGGATGCAATATATGGAGGAAAGTATTGTGCTGATTGCAAGAGAATTTTCAAAAGAGGACAACGGGAAATTGTTTGAATTGATTAAGGAAGTCAAAGAATACGATGGGAATTTTGAAGGTATAGATGATATTCGCAATGTCACGGATTATGATATGTTCTTAAAAGATTTGGAGCGCCGGAAGCATCAAAACCGGATAAAACCGGATTATTCCCCGCAGACCACCTTTGGCGCATTTGATGATGAGAAATTAGTCGGCGTTTTTGTTGTAAGGCATGCATTAAAAGGGCGGCTTGTCAATCACGGTGGAAATATCGGATATTTCGTCCGCCCGAGTGAGCGGAAAAAGGGATATGGGAAGCAGGTGTTGAGCCTTTCTTTGGAAAAAGCGAAAGAAATCGGTCTGGAAAAGGCTTTGGTGACTTGCAGGGTCGATAACATCGGCTCCGCAAAAGTGATTGAAGCCAACGGCGGCGTGCTTGAAAATGAATATTATGATGAAGGGATGAATAAAACCTTTAAAAGGTATTGGATTACAATAAATTGAACAGTGCGGAACTGATTTTCGGGAAGCATATTGAAAGCATCCGCAAAATAGGTTATGATATTGGCGGGCAGGTTGGCGATAGAGTGTTGTATGAACATCTTGGGATGAGATGATTGATTTGTTGGAAAAATCAGTTGATACATTGGATGAGGTAGAAGAGTAGAGAAAGGAGTCGGTTATCAAATGAAAAAATTTAAATTGCTTTTACCACTCTGCGTTGCAGGCGTACTGATATGTATCGGATGCGGCAGTAAGGGCGTTTCCGCACAGACGATAGGAAACATACAGGGAATGAGCGCTGTTCCGGAAACAGGAGAATGGAACGCGAAAACAGAACCGGAAACGGCGCAGCCGTCTGAGACAGCCGGTATGGAAAGTGAGACGGTGATACCGGACGAAAATGCGGTGCTCACGATGGAGGAGCCGGTTACAAACGGGAAGATTATCGTGATTGACGCGGGGCATCAGGCGAAAGCGGATACCTCAAAGGAACCGATAGGACCGGGGGCTTCGGAAATGAAGACGAAGGTTTCGGGAGGAACAAGGGGCGTAAGCACGGGAATTCCGGAATACGAATTAAATCTGGCGGTTGCGCTCAAGCTTCAGGAGGAGCTGACAAAACGCGGGTATGAGGTAATCATGTGCAGGGAAACGAATGATGTCAACCTCAGCAATGCCGAGCGGGCGCAAATTGCAAATGACAATCACGCGGATGCGTTTATACGGATTCATGCGGACGGTTCCGAGAACAAGACGGTAAAAGGGATGATGACCATCTGTCAGACGGCGGCAAACTCATACAACGGGGAGCTGTATGAGAGCAGCAAGGCACTCTCCACCTGTGTTCTGGAGGAGATGGTGGCAAGTACGGGTGCAAAGAAGCGGCGCGTATGGGAGACTGATACCATGAGCGGGATTAACTGGTGCCAGGTTCCGGTTACGATTGTGGAGATGGGATACATGACCAATCCGGAGGAGGACAGACTGCTTGCGACAGAGGAATATCAGGACAAAATTGTTCAGGGTATCGCAAACGGAATAGATTTGTTCCTGGCTCAATAAGAAGTTGGAAATTCACCCTTTACAAATCCGGAAAAGTTTTATATAATGTCAAAAGCGAAATACAGGAAGAAGGCAACCAAAGGCGGTTCAATAGCGTTTTTTGGTTGCTTTTTTATTGCTTTTGTCAGACAATTTCACACATTCGATCAAAATAAACTGATTATCTGACAATTTCGAAAATGAAAATTTTCAATCGCGAGATTTGTGTCCGCGCGGTGCTTGTCACAAACTCGTAATCCAGGACTGGATTTGCGCAAAAAGCAGCGCAGAAAGGGAGGAGAAAAATGTTGGAGGTGAAAAGAAACGTTCCTCAGGCTCCGTGGTAGCC
>CAMWYL010000066.1 GCA_947178465.1 uncultured Lachnospiraceae bacterium
GTACATAGATTGCACCGGCTGTTTTCACCCAAAGAATTAAAAAGAAAGCCGGTGCATAGCCACCGCATGATCAAAGCAGGAAATTACAAATTCTAATCACCAAATTTTAGAAGGAAGAATCCGTATAGCCTGCTAATCTATAGTTATTACAGGTATTCCCCCATAAAAACCTCTGTATCAAACGGCGTTATTCCGGAATCGATATCAAATACAACATCCGCGTCTTCTTTATTATCTACCCGCACTCCCCTTGCCCGGATATGCAAGTCAATCAGGTCATATAAATCAGGTTTACTCATATTCACTATACTGTAGCAGGCAGCCGCTACACCGGATAAATTGCTCTCAATATTATTGCCGCCATAATCATTATGACAGCCGTTTAGGGACAAATTCATGTCACACCATATTATCTCTCTCTTTACACAGTCAAAAATCACCGGAATACAGACGGTGCTTGGTGAGGATAAATCCATTTTCTGTCCAACTGTCTTTGGCTCGTAAATTTCACCGGAATTCACATCTTCTCTGCCCATCCATCCAAACATTACGTGCGGCATATCTGAATATTTCTGTCCGGTATAGTTATAAACCTGATAAACGATATATCTCGCTCCATATTTGACCGCCGAATCAATATCCGCATCCAAAAATTCACTCACGCCATCACCATTTACAGGGCCACCATTTGTAATATCACCGGAATGACAGGCGTTATATTTATCGGAACGTAGATTTGTATATGATACATGTTCCATATAATTCCAGTTTTCATCAAAGATTGCCGCCGATAAATCAACATCTACTCTGCCGCGTCCGGTTGGTCCGGTATCCTCATCCATATTTGTCCACCAAATAAACGCTCTTATTGCTTTTGTATTCTTATCAATCGGCAGCTTCGAACCTCTTACAATGGTCTTCAGCGCCTTAGCCGCACTTCTTTGACTAAATGGGACAATATATCCTTTAAACGCATCTGACAGATATACCTTTCCGAGGAAATCCCTGCTCCTGTAATTCTCAATCAGCGCATTTTCGCAAAGCTTAACAATGGCATTACAATACCCTTCGTCAATATTTGATAATGTATTTTCGATACAATGACATCTTGCCAAATTCCCTTTTGGAAAGAATACTCTGAATTCTGATTTCTCCGCTCTATGCAGGAAATGTTCCTTAACCTGCAGCAGCACAGGCGTGGAAACTTGGCCCGCCACGTCCTCAAAAGTATTGATTACAGCGTTTTTATCCTTCGCATTTCTTAATAAGTGGTCCAATTTCCTTGCAAGCTCTCCCGGTCTTTTCCGCAACAGCATAAGGGCAGCTTTATAGTCTTCCGTTTCCATCGCTTTTGAAACCTTACCTGCAAAGGTTTCAATCTTCACATTATTGCGGAGCTTATCAAAGGCAGTAATGACCTTGCCAAATTGATTTTCATTGTACTCGGAAGGATGCAGTCTCTCACCAACACGAATCCATCTGTTTTTGTACCGCAGCATATCTTCTTCAATCGCGCCACAGCCTTGTAACAGCTCCAATAATATTCTTCTCTCTCTGCGCTTAAAGCTCCTGAATTTTGTATTGTCCGCTAAGCTGACATCACCATCTGACATCGCGGTAATCAACCTTAATACGTCCGTTGCGGTTTTAAAAAGCTTCTGAATATCCTTTGCCGCTGCCAACGGATTGTTTTCTAAATATAACTTTCCCACAAGTGCGGCATTTTCCTTTAACGGAATATCATCAGGAAATTTCACCTGCATGTTCTTGAAAATCCATTCTAAATCTTCCCTATCTGTCCGGGAAATTGAAGTCTTTGAATGACATATGTTATCGAAAATATTCCGTAAGTCTTCAACTGTGCCTAAATCAATTACTTTAACCTTTGTCTCTTCAAATAAAGGAAGCCTTTCATTTTTCTCCGGATTCGGATATAGCGTACCACCTGACCAATAATGAACAATCGCATTAATGAATAAATCTATATCCTCTGCCTCTATTACGGCTTCCGGAAAGTTTGGATACATGGGTTTATAAATAACATCTGCACCAATCAGCTCTTTTAGTATGGGAATTAACTCGAAATAAAAGCTTTGCAAATCATTCTTTTCCAAAGTCTGAAGAGCTTCGAACAATTCTCTTGAGAAAGTATACCCCAACGCCTCAACATTCTTCATAATTGTAACGATATACTGATTGTTTGGTTCTGCAACGGTACCTTTTTTTACAATTACTTTATTCTTTCTCCGTAATAAAATTTCGTTCATAAGCCTATTCCCCTGCAAAGTACTTTGCATTCATCCCGCTCACAAATCTGCTTTATCTCTCCGTCCTTTATCAGATACCCTTCCCCACACAGCGTTGTTGTACCGTTCTCTATCTCAAGAAAGCTGCCATCCGGCAGTGCGTAAAATTCCCGTCCCATACTGTCGGGATACGCGATATCCTCAATCACGCGCTTCCCGTCCAGAACCTCCTCTTTCAGCGACTGATAATGCGGGATTACCATCAGCCTTGTAAGACCCAATCCGGTCAGAAACCGCTGATAACTGCTGTCCTCACTCTCCCCTTCCAACCCAGGCAGCGCATATACAAGCTCCGCGCAGTTCATGGTTCCCGCGCTGATTCCGATCAAAATCCCGTCAAATGCCATTAACTGCTCCTTGAGCTGTATTTTTTTGAAAAAAGCATTTTGCGTCGGAACATGCCCGCCTGCCAGAAGCACAACATCATATGCACTCAAATTCCCGACAAGCGCTTCCGTCCTGCTGTCGCAGATATCCACTGCCCCTACGGGCAATCCGCTCATCGGAAATGCCTGCGCAAAAATATCCCTGATACTGTCATTCAGTTCCGGCTCATCAGGGCTTGCACTTATGATCAGCAGCTTTACATTCTCCCTCCAATGCTGTTTCAGCTTTGCGACAAAACCATTTACTTCATCCAGACACGACGGATACCGTTTCCCATCTGCTATATAATTCCCTCCGGGACTGCTTGTCAAATACGCAATCATATTAATCCCCATTTCCCCGAATCCTTCCCTTAGCAAGATTCGGCACGATAAAATTCTCATACGCATACTCCCACAACTCCCGCGAACCTTCCGCTGTATTGCTGTTATGCGCAAGAATTTGATTTAACTGCACACCATGCTCTACCCACGCCTTACCGTCCGTCGCCGCATTCAGCATCATCGGCTGGATATGATCCATTGTCCGCGCAAACCGCGCCTCAGGCGTATCCCCTGCCTCGAATTCATCCCATAATGCCCGCAGCTGCTTCCCCTGGTCGTCCGGCAGAAGCCCGAAAATACGCTCCGCCGCTTTCTGTTCCCGCTCGTGCTGTGTTTTCTTCCCTTCCTCGTCGTATGCATAGGTATCGCCGGCATCTATCTCCACCAAATCATGGATCAGCAGCATCCCGACCGTCCTTAACACATCTATCTTCTCATTTGCGTACTCGTTTAACAGCAGCGTCATAATCGCAATATGCCATGCGTGCTCCGCGTCATTCTCCTTATGAACGCCATCCGAACGATAGGTCTGGCGCTTAATCGCCTTTTCCCTGTCAATCTCCCGTATAAACGCAAACTGTCTGTCCAGCCTCTCCGTATCCATTTCTGTCTCCTTTTCTGCGTACAGCTCTTACTCCTGCCTTATTTTGTCCGGTATCCATTTGCGGATAATCCGATAAATATCCGCCATATCAAGGGGCTTCGACAAATAGTCGCTCATTCCCGCACGTATGTACTCCTCCTGCTGTTCCTTTGCCGCATTTCCGGTCAGCGCAATAACAGGAACCTCCTTAAAATATGCTCCTTCCATTCTCCTAAGGGCTGTCACTGCCTCAATACCATCCATTACAGGCATCAGATGATCCATAAATACCAAATCGTACCGGTTCTTCCGGATCAGCTCCAAGGCCTGACGGCCATCCGACGCGGTATCAATCCGCATCTGAAGCGGATTGAGCATTTCCTCCGCGACCATGCAGTTAATCTCATTATCATCAACAATCAGCACACTCGCATCCGGCGCAAGAAAATCTTCCTCGTCCGCCGTTCCCTGTACCGTCTCCTCCCTTGAGGGGATTTCTCTGTTTTCCGCAGATACCTCGCGTTTCTCAATCAGGTTGCAGAAATTATAGCTGTAAAGCGGCTTATTCATCGTGAAAATGTCCTCGGTGAAGTCCTTCTCCACCATCGGATTACGCAGACCGCAGATAAACGCACCTGCGTCCGACAAGCGCTGTCTTTCTGCTGCATCCAACAGCTCATACCTGTCCGTAAAATAATATATTTGCTTTTTTTCGGGCGGTTCCGCCAAAATATCTTTTATATAAGGAAGTCGATAGCTCTCCGCAAGCGTTCTTAACATCTCATTCGCAGCGTCATTCTCCATGCTTCCCGCAATCACCGCCTGACACCCGTCGGAAATCCACGCGGCTTTTCGCTCCTCTACAATGCGCTGGTGAATCGTAAAGTAAAATTCACTGCCCTTACCATATTCGCTCTTCACACCAATGCTTCCGTTCATCAGCTCTACAAGCTGCTTGGAAATGGACAGTCCTAAGCCCGTTCCCTCCTTATGGTGATTCTTCTTGGAATCCACCTGTTGGAAGGAACCGAACAGCTTATCCAGATCCTCCTCACGGATTCCCTGTCCGGTATCCCTTACCGAAACAAACAATTCGATGTCCTCTCCCTCAATCCGGTTTACCTTCACTGTCAGGCAGACAGAACCCGCCTCCGTAAACTTTGTCGCGTTATTCATCAAATTAATGATAACCTGCCGAATCCGCAGCACATCACCATACAGCTTGGCAGGCATATCCGGATCAATATCAAACAACAGTTCGACAGGCTTGGTCCCTATCCTATTCAGGATAATCATGCCGAGGTCGCTGAGCATGGGCATAAAATCATATTCCTCATCCACCAGCTCCATCTTCCCCGATTCAATCTTAGACATATCCAGAAGATCATTAATAATCGTAAGCAGTGCGTTTCCGGAATTGCGGATATTGGTCAGATACTCTCTGTCCTGCTTGGGCAAATCATCCCGCCGCAGCATGATCTGTGTCATTCCCACAATCGCATTCATCGGCGTGCGGATTTCGTGGGAAACATTGGATACAAATGCCGTTTTGGCCTGATTCGCGGCATCCGCGCGTTCCTTTTCCTGCCTGACGCGCTCCATCAATTCATGCTGCTCCGTAACGTCCACAAGGAGCATACTGTAGCCGGATATCTCTCCCTTTTGCCTGATTTCCATGATTTTCTTATGATAATACTTTCCGTAAATCTGCTGTATCTTTTCCGAATTGGTGAAAAGCCGGTACATATCGCCGGACACCGTCTCGTTCTTTCGCTTATAATTCAGCTCCGTAAAAACCTTTTTCGCATAGGAATTCGCGTCCAGATATCCGTACATCTCATCGAGATAAATCACCGCGTCGCCCATCTGGTCAAATACCCACTGCTGTCCCAGCTCCGTAATCCCGAAAAATTCGTCGCGGAAAATGCTGATGATAATCGACAAAATCGCCAGGGACGCACAAATCGGCACAATATCAAAGGAAAAGTGAAACAGCAGCATAACTACCAGAGAAACACAAATGGCAAACTGCGCCCCTGCCAGCTTGGCAAGATTATATCGCTCTGTATTGATTTGTACCTGAAAGATGCGCACGGATGTATAAATCATGCCGCAAGTCAGCAACACGCACGTCACGGAATACCACAACATATACAGTACACCCTGAGCCGCCTGTATCATTACCAGACCATACCGCTCATGGATTCGGAACTGCAAATCTCCAAACACGTGACCGCTTCCATCACCAATCCACAAAATAAACAGAAGAGTCGTACCAATCATAGACCACACTGCAAATATCGTCCATACCCATTTATGCCGTTTCATTCCTAAATAAGACCACAAAAACAGTTCAAACATCAGATAAAAGACAACGCTTCCAAAATATTCCATTTTAAGAGCAATCAGCGCTCCCTCATGGGTTTTCGTCTGTAGCAGCAGCATATAGCTGCCATTAAAAATCAGACACCCCAGATTGGCCAGAAGCAGATACATGGAGGTTCTGCTTCTGGCCTTTCTCACAAGCAGGATACAACCTGCAAACGGCACCAAAATCCCGATCAATTGTATGATATTGACAATACCGTAAATTATCATTGTAATTCTTTGCCATGTCCTTCTTTTAAAAATTGTTTTAATATATATATTCTACCACAATTTTCCTTATTCTTCTATCCCTCTTTTATATATTGTCTCTGTTCATGGGGCATCTGTTTTATTTTTCTCCACTGCTCATCCGCAGCTGTGCATTTACCAGACCATAATAAATTCCCTTTTTCTCCAACAATTCATTGTGCGTACCAATCTCGGCTATGCCATGTTTATCAATAACTACCAGACGATCCGCATCCCGCAGGGTGGACAGGCGGTGGGCAATGGCAAAAGTGGTTCTGCCCTTTACAAGGCGGTTTAATGCCTGCTGAATCAGGAACTCACTCTCCGTATCCAGCGCCGAGGTGGCTTCATCCAAAATCAATATCCGCGGATTGTTCAAAATCGCTCTGGCGATGGCAATACGCTGCCTCTCGCCGCCGGACAGATTATAGCCGTGCTCGCCGACATAAGTATTGTAACCGTCCGGTGTCTTACAGATAAAGTCATGGGCGTTCGCCGCTCTGGCTGCCATGATTACCTCCTCCAGCGTAGCGTCCTGCTTGGCAAAACGGATATTCGCCAGAATCGTACCGGAAAACAGGAATGTCTCCTGCAGCACCACACCGATTTGGGAGTGCAGGCTTTCCATTTGTACATCCCGCAGGTCATAACCGTCCAGCGTAATCCTTCCCTGATCTACATCATAGAGCCGCATAATCAGATTAATCAGTGTAGACTTTCCCGTACCGGAAGCCCCCACCAAACCAATCATCTCCCCCGGTTTTACCTCAAAGGAGATATGTTCCAGCACCGGCTCGTAGGTCTGATAGCCAAAGGATACGTCCTCGAAGGTAAATGCTCCCTGTATGGGAAATGCCTTACTCTCCGCCTTATCCGACAGCATGGGCTCCTCATCCAGCACGTCGTAGATACGGTTCAGGCTGGTCAGCATCTGCATCATTTCTCTGGGCAAATGCGTCATCCAGCTCAAGGGACCAAACAGATAGCCGCTGTATGTCACGAACTGCACCAGCTGTCCCACGGTCATGCTGCCGTTCAACACCCGAATGCCGCCGAAGTAGATGGCAATATAAGTACCGACCCCCAACAGGAATGTCAATATGGGAAAAAACACTGCCCAGAAGGTCTCGTTCTTTTTCTGTATGGCAGCAAAGGCTTTCGTCTTCTCCGTAAACCGGGCGCTCTCCCGCTCTTCCTTTCCAAAGGATTTCACAATACGCATACCGGACAGGATATCCTGCAGGCTGCTGCTCAAATCATCCGATCGCAGCCATTGCTTGTGGAAAATGGTATGAATATGATGCCAGAACAGTCTGGTAATCACAATTACGACAATCACAAAGACCAGGGACAGCAAGGTCATCTGCCAACTGATAATCATCATCATTACCAGCGATACCACCATAGTCACCAATGTGGAGAACATATCCCCAAACACATCCTCCATAAATACACGAATCTGCTTGGTATCCCGTGATACCCTGTTCATCAGTTCTCCGGGTCTGCGGTTATTGATAAAGGACAGGGACAGCACCTGAATCTTGTAGTACAGCTTAGCCCGCAGGTTCATGCTCAGGGATGCTCCCAGCTTGACACAGAGCCAATAACGGTAGATCCAACAAATCATCCCTCCCACCGTCAGCACAAAAGTCAATCCGATAAACATCCATAAATCCCTAACCGTTCCCTGTCCGTTCGTCAGGGCGTTATCTATAAAGTACTTCTGTACCATGGGATTAATCATATTAATTCCCGCCAGCAATACCAGCAGTAGGGAAATTACCACCAGTCTGCCGATAAAATCCCCGCACAGGGCCATAAATTTTTTCAGGATTTCGGATTTTCCGTCACAGTACATGCATTTGCTGGTGCCCGGCAGGGCACGGCCGCATTTCTCACAGTATTTTTCATATTCCCGACTCTCTACCCTGCTCACCATCTTGAGGTTTCTTCCCTCCTGCATGGCCTGAACCAGAGTCTGCGCTCCCCTTACCACATAAGCCACTCTGATAATATGGCGCATGGAAAACCGGGCGATACATTCCGGCTGCCCCTCCATGGGGAACACGGTCACAATGCCGCAGCCTACCTGATGCTCACATTTTATTTTCTCACAGTCTGCCAGCAGATGTTCGGAGGTTTTTTCCTCCCCCTTAAGGGTCATCAGGCGTTCTCCGGTCACAACAATCCATGTCCGGTCCGTGTAGCTTGTCATGGGACTATGCGCCCCATTATCAAAGTCCAAGTCCACAGGAACGCAGTACCAGACACTCTCGCCATCATGGAGAGACAAGGCCCGCTGCTGAGGCTCCTTTAGTGTATATAACAGTTTCATAAATAATTGCTCCTTATTAAATAAACAAATCCAATTTCTTGCGTTCCATCACCGTCAGAGCGTACAGGTCAGGCAGCTCGTAGCGGTTGCCGTCAATGTCTGTAATCTGGTAGCGGGCTTCACTCAAAGCCACCACGGCATCTCCTCCCATGTGAGTGGTGAACCGGCAGCTTCCGAAGTCCGTCTGTACATGCCAATAGGCATAGCCATACTCGTCCTTGACCTCCATAACCTTGCGAATCACGGGCATAAAGTAACGCAGACGCACCTGCTCGCGAATCATGTCCTGCACTTCCTTCGGCATGTTATTCAAAGAGCGTATCATGCCAATCTCCTTTGCCTTCTCGTCTGCCTCCCGAATGGAAATATACTCCTCGGGATTCGTCAGAGGGAATGTAAGGTAAACGCCCACACGCTCATAGTTCTTTCCTCCGAATTCCAGCGCCAGAAAGCCTCCCTCCGTGCGGGTAAACACTGCGTTCTCCGCTGTCAGCAGGCGCATCTGCAGCACTTCTTCCGATTCTCTTTTCAAAGCCTCCTCGTCGAACTCCTTCAAGTCCAGCAAGTCCGGCATACTGTTTTCTCTATTGTCTTCCATAAAATATATTTTCCTTTCCTGACTTCACGTTAAATTACACTTGTTATTTTAATTCTATTCCAAGCCGCGCATGGCCAGAGCCTTTGTCTGCAGCTCACTCAGCTTATAGAAGGTTCCCTTCATGGACATCAGTTCCTCGTGGGTTCCCGACTCCGTTACCCGTCCGTCATCCAGCACAATCAAGTGTGTAGCGTTGCGCAGGGTGGACAGGCGGTGGGCAATAGACAGCACGGTTCTGCCCTTTTCCAACTGCTCCAAAGACTTCTGAATAGCAAGCTCCGTCTCCGTATCCACAGCCGACGTGGCTTCGTCCAAAATCAAAATCTTGGGGTCTGCCAAAATGGCTCTGGCAATGGAAATACGCTGCTTCTCTCCGCCGGACAGCGACCTGTTGGACGAGCCCAGAATCGTATCATAGCCTTGAGGCATCTTACAGATAAAATCATGTGCACTGGCCTGTATTGCCGCCTGAATGATTTCCTCCCGGGTAGCATCCGGTCTGGCATAGGCAATATTTTCCGCCACCGTTCCCATGAAAATATAAGTTTCCTGAGACACCATGGACACATTCTTGCGCAGCTCCTTAAAGCCGTACTGTTTTACATTGACACCATCCACCAGCACCTGCCCCTCCTGCGTGTCATAAAGACGGGAAATCAGATTTACCAGCGTGGACTTTCCGGCGCCGGAGCGTCCTACAATTCCCAGCACCTCCCCGGCCTCCACATGAAAGCTCACATCCTTCAGGATGGGCTTGTTGGGCTCATAGCCAAAGGTCACATGCTCCAAAGCAATCTCCCCTCGCATTCGTTGAGGTCTTATGGGATTGGCAGCCTCCTTGACTTCCGGCACGGCATCAACAATCTCAAAAAGCCGCTGGGCCGAGTTCATTGCATTGGTATACCAACGGATAATTCTGGACATAAATTCCAGAGGTCCCTTCAGCTGACCTACATAGCCGCTGAACGTAATCAGCAGTCCCAGCTCCATATCAGAACCGCTGATAATCAACGCTCCTCCAATTGCCCAAACCAGAAACGTCAGCATATCCTCCACGAATATGTACAGGGCGGAAAATTTGCAGTCATACCCGGCCACATCCAATTCCGCATCCCGCACCTTATTATTATTTTTACTAAAACGCGTCATTTCCTGCTCTTCCTGACCGAACGCCTTAACTACACGGGCTCCGGTAAAATTTTCATTCATCTGCCCGTTGAGCCTGCGGTTAGCGCGGTGACGCTTGCCATAATAATGCCAAAGTCTTGGCATCAGCAGATAGCTGATGAAAAACAGGATGGGCATCAGCACCACGGAAGCCAGCGCCAGCAGGGGATTCAAGATAAACATAATGATACAGGTGGTAATAATCGTTCCCACATTGATAAAAAAGTAAGGGATTCCATCAATAAAAAAGCCGGAAATCTCCTCCGCATCATCGGATACACGTGTCATTAAGCCGCCTGTCTGCCTCCTTGTAAAGAAGCTGATGGACAGCTTTCCCATGGAGTCAAACACCTGACTCTTTAACTTCGCCACCACCTCCGGGGCAATATGGGCCGTCAGTACACCCTGCAGAATACCCAGCCCCTGAAGCAGCACCTTGGTGCCGATCATTACCACCACCAGAATCCCCAACGCCAACACAAAGCGCCCTGCCGGCAGCTTCAGTGCAGCCAGAAACTCCTCATCCTTCTCCAACACCTTATCATACAGCACCGTACCGCTGAGATAGGGCCACACCAGATTCAACCCTGCCGTAGCCAGATAACAGAACATCATAATGGCCAGCCTGAACTTGTAGGGTCTGAAATAGGACACAACCCTGATCAGAATGGAGCCTTTGTCCATACACTTAGGACAAACCTTGCGCTCCTGATCCGGATAAATCATCCCGCATTTGGGACAGCATTCCTTTCCACGCTTCACATCCAGATCCTCTTGGGTAATCTCTTCTTCCTTTTTCATTTTCTCCAGCAGGCGGCCAATCCGCATGAAAGCCTCCATTCTGGTATTGGAGAATTGGCACAGATATCTGTCCACACCGCCGATGCGCCCTATCAAAATGCCTGTACTGACCTGACGAATCACCTCCAGCTTCTCCACCTCTGCCAGACTGTACAATATTACCGCCGGTTCCTCCATGCGCTTTTCCTGCTCCAAAGACCAGCTGTTATAACCGCCCAGCCGGTACTCCTGCTTTTCCATATATGGATATTTGGCGACGATCAGCTTTTCCTTCGTCAGCGCCACAATGGAATCCGCAAAACGCTGCTCCTCGTCTAAGTCGCCCGTGGCAGCAAATATCACATCTTTCTTGTCAATACCATACTTCTGTATGATTTTTATAAAACTCCCCGGTAAATTCATTTCTTCCTTCTAACCTCCATGTCGCAGCTTTGCTGCGACTCAAATCAGGATGAAGATTGCCTGCTTTTTAAGGCATTCTTCATCAATGGGAAGAACGCCGTATTTTAGGCGTTCTTCGGTGTGAAGCTTTAGAAGTTCTTGGCGAAACAGCTT
>CAMWYL010000067.1 GCA_947178465.1 uncultured Lachnospiraceae bacterium
AAACACATCCCCGCTGTTCAAAAAAATAACATATTCTCCAGTTGCTCTCGCTGCAGCACGGTTCATCGCATCGTAGAGACCGTTATCACTCTCCGACACCAGCTTTATCGGGTAGGTCTCCTGATATTCCTTTATGATCTTTATCGTCTCATCCCTTGAATCGCCGTCCTGAATTAAATATTCCATATGACAATCTTTCTGTCCTATCACCGATTCAATCGTCTGTCTTATCGTATCCTGTGCATTAAAGCATACTGTTACCACCGATATCTTTACCATTGCAGTCTTCCTTTTACACCATGCATGATTTGTTGCCGTTGTTATCTTCCCGTCCACAAATATAATATTCTGAATAAGCATATAAACAATTGCGTCGGATAAGCTATCAGCCATGCACAAACCTTCATGTATAACGGGATACTCGTATTGGTCCATGTAAGCCGCATATTCTCACGCAAATCGATCTTTAGTTTACGGATAACCGTCCGATCATAATTTTTGTTTCTACACATGGCAGTGATTACCGCCATCTCATATTCCGTATGAAATCCTATAATATCTTTCCTTAAATCCGGATATTTTAATATCAGTTCCCGGCGTACACGCATATAATTATCAAATGCGTTTCTATGCCTCTGCGAGTATCCCATATGGGAGATGCTCCCCTTTCGAACGAACCGGTAATACAGCTCCCGGTTCAGCAGCCGGACGTGTTGCGCCTTCTGCGCCAACTGCACGATCATGGAATAGTCCTCACCGATTGTAACATCCTTACAGAAGTCAATCCCCTCGAACAGGCTCCTGCGAAACAGCTTTGTACACGGAGAGCCCGTCAAATATCTTGTCCTATGCATATGCAGCATGCACTCTTCCGCGGTAACGCAATCAATATAGTCTTCTTTAAAATACGGGAGATGTGCTTTTTTCCCTTTTTCGTCCACATTGACAAAGGTACAGCATACTATATTTGCTTCTGATTCCCTCTGATGCTCCTGTAATATTGACAAAATCTGCTCATCCAGCCAATCATCGGAGTCCGCAAACATAATCCATTCGCCGCAGGCGTTCTCGATTCCGGCCTGCCTTGCCGCGGCAGGTCCGCTGTTTTTCTGATGAATAGCCCGAATCCGCCCATCCTGACGAGCATACTCGTCGCATATCCTGCCACTGTTATCCGTGGATTCATCATCTATAAGAAGCAGTTCCCAGTCCTGCTCCTGCAATCCTATGACACTTTCAATACATCGACGCAAATATGCTTCCGTGTTATATACCGGTATAATGATGCTAACCATCCGTTTCTCCCATCAATCAACTGCCCTGAATTTCAATTTCTCTCCGCCCTTATAATCTTACCGCCACCAACCTCATAAACGAAATCACAATTCTTAATCGTACTCAGTCTGTGCGCAATCACAATCAACGTCCTTGTCCCATGAAGCCCGTCTATCGCAGCCATCACTTCTTTTTCCGTTTCATTATCAAGCGCGGAGGTTGCCTCATCCAATATCAACACCTGCGGGTCGCGATATAAAGCTCTCGCAATTCCAATACGCTGTCTCTGACCTCCCGACAGTTTCACTCCGCGGTCGCCAATCATCGTATCCAATCCATCCGGCAGTGAATGTACGAGTTTATCAAGCTGTGCTTCTTTTATGGCATTCTCTATCGCGTCATTATCAATTTCCGCTTCCGGTATGCCAAACGCAATATTGGCCCGTATCGTGTCATCCATCAGGTATATTGTCTGTGGAATATAGCCCAGCTTTTCATGCCATGACGACATACACTCTTTAATATCCATGCCGTCTATTAAAATGGCGCCCTCCTGCGGCTCCAGTATGCCGAGTATCAGGTCCGCAGCCGTTGTCTTCCCCGCCCCCGATGCACCGACAAACGCCACCGACGTATTTTTATCAATTGTAAGCGCGGCATTTTTCAAAATCCATTTCTCCGATTCCGGATAGCGGAAGGAAAGGTTCTTGAGCTCTATTGTCTGATTAAATGCAATACTCTGCGTATCAAGCCTATTCTCCTTCCTTTGTTCCTGAAGCGCTTCAATTTCCTTCAAATCCCTGTATACGGCATCTATCGCCGGCTTATTAAACATCATTCCGCTTATATAGCCTGTTATCTTGTTAAAGGACGGGAGCATACGGAATGCCGCTACCGCAAATATGGACAGTGTTGTGACAAAGGACGTGATATCACTCTTTTCCACCATGATTTTTATTATCATTGCAAGCATAAGGCTGCATATGCATACGGTTTCCATGACAGGTCTTGGCAAATATGTCAGTATTGACTGCTGCCGCTGCACGGTTGCAAAATTTTTATAATTTTTTTCATAGCTTGATATAAAAAAGCCTTCCTTATTTGTTACCTTTATTTCCTTAATTCCCGAGAAGGACTGGAGCAGCCATTTTGTCACCAGAACATTGATCTGCCTGCTCTCCTCGCCCTTTTTGACAAGCACCTTTTTGAAAAACAAGGTAAAAAATCCCATAAACAGAACCAACAGGGACGCAACGGCCAACGTGGACGCCCAATCCTGAACCAACAGGAATATAATAAGCACTGCGCTCACACTAAACTCAGCAAGAAACTGCAGGACATATAACGCCACCGTAAAAAAACCGTTCACATCATTTGTGATATTCCGTTGAAACTCCGCCACATTCTTGGAAACATGAAAGAGATACTCCTGCTGCATGTAGCTTTTCATCATTCTGACGGACAGCCGCTGCTGATTGTTAAAGATAAACCTGTACTGAAGGCTGTACATAACCGTCACATATATATTTTTCAAGATATATATGACAATCAGCACCACGGCAAGAAATACAAGCATTTGGTTCGCGTCCGTAATCCCCGTATACTCACTGACCAGCACAAAATACCACTTCTCACCCATCTCCTGAGGCTTTGTCGCAATCTCAATCAGCGGCATGATCGCCGACACGCCCAAAAGCTCGACGAAAGCGCCTATAAATATGATGATAAGCAGTATTCCCAGATTTATTTTCTGCCTTCTGTTCAATACATAGTTGATCTTTTTTAACATCTTTTATACCTTTCAAGTACTGCGAAAAACGCCGCCCCTTTTCTAGTCCGGCTTGTAAAACTGTGTAATCTCCGCTGCCGTCCTCGGCTTTTTCTTCATATATGCATCATAATCCTTGAAATAATGTCCCATATCCCATGCCTGATATCCTCTTTTGTGAAGGTCATAGGCAAGCGCCTTCGCCGTAGGTCCCAGCACGATACACACAAGTCTCTCTTTGCCCGTTTTCAGGGCTTCCTTTAAGAGCCTGTCGTACTCGGCATATGCATTCATGCTTGGTGCCGTGACAAATTCCACCGATTTGCATACGTCAAATGCCCTATATGCAAGCCTGTCCAAAACGCCCTCTCCGCACACGATTGTTACATCCCGCCCACTCAAAAGCTTCTGCATACGCTCATAGTATTTTTTGAAATCGTATTTTTTATAGGTCTGGTATACCTGCGTGATCGCCGTATCCACATATGTCATGTCCCTATCACAGTTTTTGCATAGGAATCTGCGCTGCACGGCGAGTCCCTTTGCAAATCCGGCCGTAAAATCATTTAACCGGTTTACGGGGTGCATATAATAATACGGGATGCCAATCTTAAGCCCGTCAAGGTTTGTCCGCAAAAGCTTTCTGAGGTGCTTTGCAAGCTTGGCATCATATTCCTGAAAAGGTATGGACTCTCCCCTCATAATGGCAATCTCACCATCCCCAAAGCGCAGAAAACTTATCTTCTCATTTTCCATAAGCGTAAGCGTCTCATCCGTATTCAGAATATGCAGCTTATCCGCATATCTTCCCTTCTCATAGCTTTTCCTCTCAAAATGCCTGTGGATACGCTTGGGAAATCGCATAAGTTTATTCGCGAATTCCACTATCTTTTTCTTTTTCAATCTCAGGGAGCTGGTGGAATAGCCCTTTGCTTCCTTTCGTAATATGAAATATTCCGCGCCCACGTGAATCATACTGTTGTCCATTGACGCGATTCTCTCTATATCAAGGGTATTTCCCTCATCATTATAAAGCCTGTCCAAGGAATATATGTCCGTAAGCATACTGTCATCAAAACCGTTTTGGTGTGTCTCCTGAACCCGATTCACCGTTATGACAACAGCGCAGCCAGACTGCTTATTTGATGCCATATTCGGACGTATAATCCGTTCCTTTCTGTTGTCCGGAGTTATCATGGCTTCATAATAGTTGGGGTTCTTGATGGCCGTCTCCTCCTCCATCGTCATACGAACTACATCTCCCCTGCGGTACAGAGTACAGTCCAGCTCCCACGGATAGTTGTAGTGTTGGTATGGGCAGTCCCATTTCCACTCAAGCACTGCGTCGTCTGAAGAGAGGTTCTCCGGAACCGGCTTTATGTTTTCGCCAAGGCGCATGCTGTAACCAAAAACCTGCTCATTATCCCTCAGATAATCACTCGCTTTTTCCAGACTAAACTTATGGGTAAATACAACATCATCGCAGCCGAACATGATATATTCGCCTGCGCCCGTGATTATTTCCTTTAAATCGTTCTCAAACTTACTTTCCTTTACCCATTTTACCTGTCCAAAGCTTTGCATCAGCTTTTCATACCTGATACTCTCCGCCTCACAGTAGAGCACCGTAACCATATCCCGGGTCGCATCCGAAAACAGAAACAAGCTCTCCAGATAAGCATGCAGCTGCATCGGGCGTCCCTTTGAAAACACTATAATTGATATTTGCTTCTCCATTTATACTCCTCGTCTTACAATACCATACCATATATGGTCGTGATATATTCCATTTATTTTTACGGCATCCTTTTCAAGTCCTTCTCTTTTAAAGCCGCACTTTTCATAGAATTTCTGCGCTCTGACATTCTCTGCAAGAACGCTTAAGCAGACCTTATTCAGGTTCAGTTCCGTAAACGCATACCGCAAAAGCTCTTCCGTCGCGCGCTGCGCCGCTCCCGTACCCTGTGCGCATTTCCTTGCCACCACCGCATATTCCGCCTTATCATTTACATGGGAGATGTGCTTTAAGCTGACCGTTCCAAGGTATTCGTCCTGCTCATTAACGAATGCAAAATGCTGATTCTCCTCATCAAAGCTGTGCCGGATGAAATCCTCCGCCCTCTCGAGCGTCATCTCAGCAAACGGATATTGAAATCCTCTACAGATTTCTTCATCATACATCCACTCAAGCATGAGCGGTGCGTCCTTTAGCTCTAATTTCCGCAACATAGCCCTCCCTGTCTGCATCCTGCACTTTCCGCATATTAATCCCGTTCCATCCGGCGCATCCTGTATCCAGCCAAAACCGGGACACACATCGCCAGAGGATATACATAACGGTCATAGTCATCGCCATTCATAGGCCCCGCAAGCACCGTAAGCATCAGCATCAATAACGGAACGATCGCTAATATCATTCCCCTGTCCTTCTCCACAATACTGCTCACCCATATAAACACCAATCCCCATACATATATGGCACTTGTGCAGAACATATTTAATATCGGCACCTTCATCCAGATGGTGTCACTTAGCCTTAAGCACTCCTTAAGGGTCCTTGAAAACCTGTTATCGGCAGATTTAAAATGAAAATACCCGTCCCTGTTGGCATTGGCAATACTGCCTTCACTCGCTCGTTCCGCTCTATATAAATCCATTACCACCGGATAGAAATAAGCATAATAATTGTTTGCGGTTGCCGCAACATAGGTAAGCGGATGCTTTGTAAGCATCCCCGCCCATGCCGTCAAATAATTTTTTATATCAGCACCTGTCGCTTCCTTCCTCCAGTTATTCTTAACAGGATCTGCGCAGGTCGGACTGTAGTTCATAATCATAACTTCATATGGAACAACCGCATTAATCGCCGCTTTTTCTTCTTCCGTCACCTCATCCTCATAATACCGCAAATATCTGCCTGTCTGCTGCAGCGGAACAGACAGCGCTTCCCGAACACTTCCATCCGTAATTCTCGCCACAGGCAATATAATATCGGAATAAACAAACTTTGCCAGAAAAACACAGCACAAAATCGCGATAACGGATTTCATCCATTTCCTGTTGAAGCGAATCATCCATGGTAAGGATAAAACCACCACATATAATCCGTTTTTCCTTAACAGGAAAAGCACTATGGCATATATCAATAATTCCGCTTTATATGCTGTTCTTATTCTGTCCGCTTCCTCATATACTACTATATCCAATATTTTCAATAAATACAATAGCAAAAAGTCCGCAAACAGGGTATCCTTTGTGACAGTAATGGCATATCGCGGTATCCATGGAAAGAAACAAAAGAACAGCATAATGAACGCCCGTATCCCGGCGCTTGCATTGTGCTCCTTCAATTTATACAGCGCATGCGCCAACACGCCTGCCGTGAATACCTCCTGTGCTATCACATACATGAAAATTCCTGTATTTTCGGATGCAAATAAAAATCTTCCTGCTTTTACAAATGCTCCTGTTATTACCGTATATAGCACGGAATGATGGTCAATCAGAAGTACCTTATCTGAAATCAATTCGACAGTGTCTGCCAGCCCACAGTGATAGTTGTATGCCATATAGATAATATCTTCCGTATCCCCCATAAACAGTCCCGGATAATATGCCGCAATATAGATTCCCCATGCCGCAAGCAGTATCGCGGCCAATACTGCTTTATATTTTACAGGACTGCCAATAGCACACTTCGTTTCCACCGGCTCTCTTTGCCGCCTGTTTTTGCTAAAATTCTTTATTTGCTTAATTATCATTGTGTAAAACAGAAAATATCCGATAAGAATAATAATTGTTTTTATCGTCTGAACCCATCCATTGACAAGAATTGCTGCAGAACCAAACTCATGGAAGGCTTTCCCAAAAAGATGCGTAAGTGAAATCAATATTCCCAGCAGGCTTTCGTCTAAGCTGTTTCCAACCTCTCCCTCCGTTTCAAAAGTGTATCTGTGCATAAAACAGCAGGATACAGCCAATGCAATTATCAGCTTGCCGTCATATTGTATGGAGTATAAAAGCTTTAAGAACATTCTATATAAATTACTCTGTGAAGGCGATACAGAATCAATGAATGCCTCTTCAACCATTCCATAATTCATTGAAAATGCAATCATTATAAGAACACCATATATCAAAGGCTTTATCTTTTCCCGGGCCACCGTTAATTTTGCATTCAAACTATCACTTTTCCCCTCTGCTTTTGCTCATAATCTCTAAATACGTATCATAATCCCGGATATACTCCTTCGCATCATAATGCTCGCTTGCCAGGCACAAAAGCACCGAATTTTCCGAAAAATCATACATATCCTTCCAAACAAGCTTCGGCAGATAAATACCGATATGCGGCCTGTCAAGATTAAAGATTTTCCGGTTTTTACCGTCGTCAACCTTTACCTTAGAGGTTCCCGCAACATTAATCAGTACAAACTCCGAATGATAATTCGCATGTCTGCCGCGAATCACATCTTTATCAGAGCCATAGATATAGAATACCCGCTTAATATCAAACGGAATATCCTGATTTCCCTCTACAATCACCAAATGCCCTCTATCGTCTCCCTTTTGCGGAAATTCTATCAGTCTGCAATCCTCTACCATTCAAATCCTCCATGCTTCTAAAACGCATTCACCTTCTCGATCACATACGCCTGCTCCGCCTCTGTCATTCCCGTATAAATCGGCAGGCTCAGCACCTCGTTTGCATATTGCTCCGCAATCGGATAATCGCCCTTTTTCCCACCAAGCTGTTGATAGCACTGCGCCAGATGCGGCGGAATCGGATAGTGAATCTGTGTCTGAATGTCATTCTCGGCAAGATACCACGAAAGCGCATCGCGCTCGGCACACCGTATTACATACTGGTGATAAATGCTGTCTGCCTCCTCTCTTATCTGCGGCTTTATAATCTTAGAATTGCTGATTCCGCGGTCATAGCGGTCTGCCAACACTCTTCTTTCCTCATTTAAAGCATCAAGATGCGTCAGCTTTACCCGAAGCAGCGCCGCCTGCAGCTCATCCAAACGCGAATTCATACCCTCTATCTCATTATGATACCGTTCACGGCTTCCGTAATTGCGCATCATCCGTATTTGCTCCGCGAAGACCTCATCATCCGTAACCACCGCCCCCGCATCCCCAAAGGCGCCAAGGTTCTTTGTCGGATAAAAGCTGAAGCATCCGGATATCCCAAAGGTTCCCGTCATTTTCCCATGAAAGCGGGCGCCGTGCGACTGCGCGCAATCCTCAAGCACCGGAAGGCCATGCCTGTCCGCGATATCCACAATCTTGTCCATATTGCTTGCCTGTCCGTACAGATGCGTCACCATAATCGCCTTCGTTTTGTCCGTTATGGCTGCCTCCAGCCGCTCCGCGTCTATATTAAAATATTCGTCCGGCTCGACAAATACCGGCGTCGCCCCGTTCTCCGTAATCCCTATCACTGTGGCAATATACGTGTTGGACTGCACAAGGACCTCATCACCCGCTCCGATACCAAGCGCGCGCACAGACATAACCAATGCATCCAAGCCCGAATTCAACCCCACACAATACTTCCGCCCTGTATATGCCGCAAATTCCTCCTCGAACCGTGCCACCTCATTGCCCAACACATACCAGCCGGAACGGAGCACGCGCAGCGCAGCCTCCTCATATTCCTGTTGGTACATTTGAAACTGCCTGTCCAACACATTACATTTTATCTGCATTCGCCACCCCTCCAAGATACTTCCCTATCAGCTCCAATATTGCCTCTGCCGACGTCTCCCACATAAAATGATCTGTTATACGTTGATGCGCTAAAGTACCGACTGTTCTCCTGTCCGATGACAGAATTTGTCGCTTAAAGTCGTCCTCATCGCTGCAAAGATATCCGGATACGCCGTTTTCAATGATAAACGTTGGTCCCGGAGCCTCCCATGCGACCACGACGTTTTCATAGTACATCGCTTCCAATATCGCCATCCCAAATATTTCCGTTTCACAATAATTAATATAGCAGTCCGTAAAGCGATACAGTTCCCACATCCTGTCATTCGGGATTTTCTTATGGATTTTGACTGCTTCCTCCAGCTTAAGCTCGCGAACCTTGTCTTCCACTGCTGACGACAGCTCTCCCTGTCCTACCATCAGAAGGCGGTAATGCTTATTCTCCTGATACAATTCCCGGAAAAGCTCTATTACTCTCACCGGATGCTTTTCCGCGCGCATCCGTCCCACGAAAAGCAGAATCCTGTCTTCTGCTGTATATCCCCACTTTTGTCTCAATATGTCCGTTTCATATTGTGCATAATCCTGCTCTAATAAGGTTCTGTCCAAACCCACAGGGACCATATGAATCCACCTGCCGCCCTTTTGCTCTAAATACGCTTTCAGCTCTGGTCCTTTTACTATCGTGGGTATCCTTTTATAGTATTTTACATTATTACACAATAAATCCACAATACGGCGCTTCCACGCAGAAACATTATTGCTGTGCGCAACACCGATATACGGCATACACAATATCTTATTTGCTCTGCACCATTTCAGGAACCGCCCGAACGCGATATAATTATCGGATGCCGTAATGTAACAGTCCCGTTCCTTATCCAATCGCTCAAAATCGGGAAGCGCATGCTTTCCGATATGCCGGCACCGCTGATAAATTACCCGCACACCCGCGCGCAGAACCGCCTCCTCCTCCTGTTCCATATCCGGTATCAGGTGATAGACCATCACGTCATGCCCCATCGCGGCAAAGGCCTTTGCCATCCCTTCCGCCTGAGAGTTATAGTATTGATTTAAATTTTTGGTTTCCGTATTGAGTGAAATGACCGCAAGCTTCATCATCCGTTGTGTCCGCCTTTACTCAGCTTCTCATATATCCGGCTTTTGAGCATCACAAACCGATACCTTTTCTTTGACATATAACCTCTTTTATAGCGTATTATGGCATTCTCCCGCACGCCCACCTGACTGCTTGACATTCCGCCAAACTGAAAGTTGGATAGTATACGCAGAACCGGCGTAAATACCACCTTCTTTGATTCCCAGAAGCGGAGCATCAGGTCATAATCCGCCGCCGAACGGTATTGCAAATCAAACACGCCCAAGTCATCATAGGCCGCCTTGGTCACAAAGCAGGTCGGATGCGTAATCATCTGCTCTGGCAGAAAATCATGGTGATGCAGGAACACGGACTTTTCCTTCCCATTCAGGTAATTCCTCTGCATTCCATAAATTACCTCATATGGATTACCCTGATACCGGTTCACCACCTGTTCCACGGTATCGTCCTCATACCAGTCGTCGCTGTTCACAATCCCTATCAGCTGCCCCTTGGCAAGCCGGATGCCTTTATTCATGGCGTCATAGATGCCGCTATCCTTCTCCGATATCAGCTGAAACCGCTTCGGAAGCCTGTCCTGATGCCGCTTAATGATTTCCAGGGTTCCGTCCGTTGAACCGCCGTCTATAATAATGTACTCGATATTCCGGTAAGTCTGCGCTTCCACGCATCGCAGCGTATGCTCTATCGTCTCTGCACTATTATAGCACGGAGTCAGAATCGACACCAACATTTCTCCCATGATTTATCCCTTCTCTTCCCACACTGCTATGCCTTCCAAAAACAGTCCTCGTTTACATGAAAATGTTTCAACACATCATACATGTATTCATCGTTCTTATCACTTTTTACGTTCTCACTTCTTAAATTACTTCCCTGACTCTCTTTGATCTCCTCGGGGGTAGGAATACGGCAGGGCGCCCAGACCACCTTTGTTCCCGCAAGCAGCTCCATGACCTTCAGCCATATATCATCCGCTCCCAAGCATAATTTCCGTATCAGTTCCATATCAAAAGCCCTACTGTCAAGGCAATGCGGCGGATACAGCACGCCGCCCACTCCCGTGGCAAGCAATTCATATGACGGCTGCCGTTCCTGCATATATTCTCCCTGCCACTCACCATAGGGCGCAAGCTTTCCTTCCCGGTTCCTTGTTATTCGGTGCACCCGCCTTGCACATACGGCAGTCGGATATTTTTCATGCGTCTCTACCAACGATTTGATTACATTCGGCGAATAAATTACATCATCATCTACCGTAATAATAACCGCCTCCGGATATTCCTGCATGGCATGAATATACTTCTTATGCGGCTTGAGAGCTCCCGGTGCCGTCCTGTATTCTACTCCGTATTTTTCAAGCGCCGTCATCTCTTCTGTGTATTGAGCCCGTGTGACATTCTCATCCAACCAAACAATGATTTTATCTGGCTTGACCGTCTGCAGCATAATACTTTTCAAGGTCAGGTGCATATAGGGGAAGCGTGCCGGATAGCTGGTCAGGGAAACAATAAGCTTCCTGTCCCGCGGCTCCCTGTTTAACGCATTTTCGTTCGCGGCTGTATTTATTTTTATCCTATTCAGGAAATAACAGCACTTTCTATATAATCTATAGCATATTCCCTTCCCGTTCATTTACCAGTAACAACCCTTCTCTACTGTTTTTGCATTCTTCGGCGTTTCCTCCGCACTCGCTCTTACCCATGCATCATTAAAAAATGTCGCTATTTTCGATGGGTAATTATTTTCCCAACGGTATCCCTTTATTCCAAACAGAAG
>CAMWYL010000068.1 GCA_947178465.1 uncultured Lachnospiraceae bacterium
CGGATTGGACGGCTATGAGATCGTATCCAATCTCGGAAGCTGCTCCACGCTTGTGTGGAAGCTGCTGATGGATGAGCGGTTTCCCGTGAATGACAATATTCAGGTGGGGACGGCGCTGTACTACGGGCTTTACCGTGACACAAGCCAGTTTACCGAGCTGTATTATCCGTTGGACAGGGATATGCGGGAGGCCGTTTCCTTTGACAAGAGTATCATGTATCTTCTGAAAAATTCAAATCTTTCTCTGAAGGAGCTTGAAATTGCGGGGATCGCGCTTATCCGGTATATTTACAACAGGGATTTTCATTATGCGATTATTCGTACACATGCCTGCGATCCGAATCTTTTAGGCCTGATCAGTGATTTCCTGATACAGGTGGATGAGATACATACCTGTGTTGTCTACAATCATCTTGATGACGGTTATAAGTTTTCCGTGCGCAGCTGCGTCAGGGAGGTCAACGCAAGCGAGTTTGCACAATACCTGTCACAGGGGATCGGCTCCGGCGGCGGACACACGGAGCGCGCGGGTGGTTTTCTCTATAAGAGCAAATATGACCGGCGCTATCCGGCGTTGAACGGGGAAACTTATTTCGGGAATAAAATGAAGCAGTATTTTGAGAGCTTTGATATTATTGACGTTTCCACCGGTGGTCTGGACACGGAGGGAATGCAGCGCTATGAGGGCAGGAGGGAGGCTGTGGGCTTTGTAAAGGCTTCCGCATTGCTGCCGGTCGGTACACAGTGCGTGATCCGGACCATTGACGGCGATATGCAGTTCCTGATTGATGAGAAGCGCTATATTTTGATGGATGACAGCGGCAGGGTGAAGCTGATTTCGGAGGAGCATTTTCTTGAAAATTACGAGCCGCTTTCCGGTGTTTGCGATATTCGGTTGGAATACACACCCAGAGTAAAGGGCGGGGCGACAAATGGATTTATGGATTTGCTGCGGCGTATGCAGCCCTGTACAAGCAAACGGGCAATGTGCGTGCTTGTAAGGCAGCTTTCCCGAGGGGTCAAGGTATTTACGCCTAAGGCGGGAGATGCCTATATCCTTGGGAATCCGGGAAATTATCTGGTGGTGAACTGTGAGGATATTCACGATATCAGTATTGTGGAGCAGAGCGTGTTCCACAGGCTTTATCGGCAGATTTAAGAGGTTTTATATATCAGAGAGAACGGTGAAGGAAGAAAGGAGTATAAATAAAATGAAGGACACAGTGGAGATAAGATGGCACGGACGCGGCGGGCAGGGCGCAAAGACGGCAGCCCTGCTGCTTGCGGATGTAGCATTCAAGACAGGCAAGTATGTGCAGGGCTTCCCGGAGTACGGCCCGGAGCGGATGGGTGCGCCGATCACGGCCTACAACCGTATCAGCAGCAGTCCGATTACGATACATTCCAATATATATGAGCCGGACTATGTGGTGGTGGTTGACGAGAGTCTCCTCGACAGCATTGATGTGACTAAGGGGCTGAAGGAGAGCGGCGCGGTCATCATTAATTCCGAGCGCACGCGAGAGGAACTTCTTGTGCATCTTCACGGCTACAAGGGTGCGGTCTACACGATCAACGCAAAGCAGATTTCAATCAAGGCGCTTGGAAAGAATTATCCGAATTCGCCCATGCTTGCGGCTGCGGTAGCGGTATCGCACGTGATGGATAAGAATGAGTTTCTGAAGGAGATGAAGACTTCGTTCCGGCATAAGTTTGCGAAGAAGCCGGAGGTTATCGCGGGCAATATGCTTGCGTTGGAGATGGCCTTCCATGAGGCCGGGTAAGGGGGATTTATATGGAGAAGATACAGGACAGGATTAACGAGCAGAGTCCGTGGCAGCAGATAACGGAAGGCAACAAAATATTTGAGCCTGCGACTTCAAGGTCATTTTGCACCGGGGAGTGGAGAACGGCGACACCTGTATGGAATCGCGAGAAGTGCAACCAATGCCTGCTCTGCACACCGGTTTGTCCCGATTCGTCGATTCCCGTAAACGACGGCAAGAGAGAGGATTTTGATTATGACCATTGCAAGGGCTGCGGCATCTGCGCAAAGGTCTGCCCGTTTGACGCAATCGGCATGAAGGAGAACAACTAAGGCGTCAGAGAGCGCGGGTCAGGAAGGACATGGAGGAAGAAAATGGCAATCAGAGAACGGTTATCAGGAAATGAAGCGGTGGCATATGCAATCAAACAGATTAATCCCGATGTAATGCCGGCGTTCCCGATCACACCATCAACGGAAATACCGCAGTATGTGGCAAATTACATTGCAAATGGTGAGATAGATACAGAATTTATTCATGTGGAGAGTGAACACAGCGCAATGAGTGCGACGATCGGCGCATCGGCAGCGGGGGCGAGAGCCTTGACGGCAACCTCCTCCTGTGGGATGGCGCTGATGTGGGAGGAGCTGTATGTTGCTGCATCAAACAGGCTCCCTATTGTATTGGCGCTGGTAAATCGGGCGCTTTCGGGCCCTATCAATATCAATGCGGATCACTCCGACAGTATGGGCGCGCGGGACAGCGGCTGGATACAGATTTACGCGGAGTCCAATCAGGAGGTATATGACAACTTCCTGCAGGCTTATCCGATTGCGGAGCATGAGAAAGTGCATCTGCCTGTTATGGTCTGTCAGGATGGTTTTATCACAAGCCATGGCGTGGAAAACATCCTGCTTGTGGAGGATGACAAGGTAAAGGCGTTTGTCGGCGAGTACGAGCCACAGCACTATCTGTTGAATCCCACGGAAAAGCTGGCAGTGGGTCCTTATGCGGTTTCCAATTATTATATGGAAACGAAGCGTGGGCAACGGCAGGCTATGATGGAGGCCAGACAGGTTATTCTCGATGTAGCGGCAAGGTTTGAACAGATGACCGGACGGAAATACGGATTTTTTGAGGAATACAGGATGGAGGACGCCGCATATGCGGTTGTTATTATCGGCTCCGCGGCCGGTACCTGCAAGGCGGCGATAGACCATATCAGAAATACAACGGGAAAGAAGGTCGGCCTGATAAAAATCAGGGTATTCCGTCCTTTTCCGGAGGAAGAGCTTGCGCAGGCGCTTTCTCATGTGGAGGCGGTTGCAATCATGGACAGGAGCGAGATGTTTGCCGCAACCTCAGGACCACTCGGTGCGGAAGTGCGCGCGGCGATGTATCAGGCGCACTGTAAGGCAGAGGTGGTAAATTACTTCTACGGCCTCGGCGGAAGGGATATTACCGTTTCGGATTTTGAGACGGTTTATGATAACCTGGAAGCTCTGGCAAGGACGCACATAGCCACGGATATGTATCGGTACATAGGCTTGCGCGAGGAGTAGGAAAGGGAGGATACACGGCATGGAAAATACATATAATTTTAAGAAGGTAATGAGCAAGCCGGAACGTCTGGCCCCGGGACATAGAATGTGCGCAGGCTGTGGCGGTACGGTTACCGTGCGGACGGTGCTTAGGGCCTTGGAGGAGGGCGATAAGGCGGTTATTGGCAACGCGACCGGCTGTCTGGAGGTTTCCTCTTTCATGTATCCGTACACCGCATATGAGGACAGCTACATCCACAATGCCTTTGAGAATGCAGGGGCAACCCTGTCCGGCGTGGAGACGGCGTATCGGGTATTGAAGAAGAAAGGAAAGCTCAAGGAGGACTTTAAGTTCATCACGTTCGGCGGGGACGGCGGTACCTACGATATCGGTTTTCAGTCACTGTCCGGTGCGATGGAGCGCGGGCATGACATGGTATATGTATGCTATGATAATGGTGCATATATGAATACCGGAACGCAGCGTTCCTCTGCAACGCCGCAGTATGCGGACACGACGACAACGCCGGTCGGAACCGAGTCCAACGGCAAGGTTCAGGTGCGGAAGGACTTGGCGGCCATCATTGCGGAGCACTATGTTCCCTATGTGGGGCAGAGCACCTTTACCACGAATTTCAAGGATTTGTACACGAAGGCGCAGAAGGCGATTTATACTCCGGGAGCAGCATTTCTGAATGTCTTGTCCCCCTGTCCGAGAGGCTGGGGCTATGAGCCGAGTGAGATGATGGAGATTTGCAGGCTGGCGGTAGAGACCTGTTACTGGCCGTTGTTTGAGGTCATTGACGGAAAGTGGATATTGAGCTATACGCCAAAGAATAAGCTGCCGATTGAGGAATTCCTGCGGCCGCAGAAGCGGTTTAAGCATTTGTTTAAGAAGGGAAACGAGGAGCTTATTGTTCGTTTTCAGGCGGAGGTTGACAAGAGATGGGAAGCACTCTTGAACAGGTGCATCAATAGTTAAATAATCAACGCAAGCCGGTTACGGCTTGCGTTTTTCTGTGTCTTCAGGGAATTGGTATTGTTCGATTTATGAATTCTGAGACTCATAGGCGTTGCGGACAGCCTCAATCTCAGCCTGCTTCCTGGCTTCGTCCTCCGCGGCTTCACGCAGCAGGCGCGCATAGATGGCATTGGCTTCCTCGATAATCTCGTCCTGTTCGGGAGGAAGTGTCACGGCTTTGGAATTGCCGGATAAAAGCATGTCTACGCTGTTCTGATTGCTGGAGATGTTCATAATGGCATCAAGAGCAGCCTGCGTGTCCGAATCCACAGGCTTCTGTCCATATAAACCGGAATAAGATCCGGTAGTGGCATTGTATGCCGATTCGTCAATTGCACCATTGGCATTATCTATTTGAACGGAATTATCGGCATCTTCATGTTGCTCGAGCGCAGCCTGCTGCTGCGCCTCAAGGCGGAGCGCTTCCTCCTCCTCGGTCTTTGAAGGCCATATCCGTACAACCTCGGGAATATAAACGACCAACCACCATTTAATGACGTGTGGGTAGTATTTTTTTAAGAAATAGGCCGTGTTGGCATCCATAACTGCTTCTCACCATCTTTCAACTTGGGATAAGTCTATCTTAACATATATCGGCAAAAAAATATATGAAATTAATAATTTTTTTGCGAAAAGTTGTAATAGTTTTGTCTAAAAATAAAACAAAAATAAAATTGATAATAATAGTATAAACTAAATTGACAAGAGAAAAATTTGTGTTATAGTAACCATAGAACAAGCAAAACAGACAGCAGTACCACATGGAAAAGGGGGCAGCTTATGAATATTCAGAAATTTACACAGAAATCAATGGAAGCGGTAAATGCCTGCGAGAAGCTTGCCATGGAATACGGCAATCAGGAGCTGGAGCAGGAGCATTTGTTGTATGCGTTACTGACAATCGACGACAGCCTGATTTTAAAGCTGGTTGAGAAGATGGAGATCAACAAGGAGTATTTTCTCGACAGAGTTGAGAAGGCGCTGGAGAAGCGGGTAAAGGTGCAGGGCGGCCAGCCTTATATCGGCCAATATCTCAATAAGGTTCTGATCAGCGCGGAGGATGAGGCGAAGCGTATGGGAGACGAGTACGTGTCTGTGGAGCACCTGTTCCTCTCAATGCTTCAGAACCCCAATAAAGAAATCAAAGAAATCTTCAGGGAATATGGGATTACCCGAGAACGTTTCCTGAAGGCGCTCTCCGAGGTGCGGGGCAACCAGCGGGTTACGAGCGATAATCCGGAGGCGACCTACGACACACTTGAGAAATACGGTCAGGACTTGGTAGAGAAGGCTCGAAATCAGAAGCTCGATCCCGTTATCGGGCGTGATAACGAGATTCGTAATGTGATTCGAATCCTCTCGAGAAAGACGAAGAACAATCCGGTACTGATTGGTGAGCCGGGTGTCGGGAAAACTGCCGTTGTGGAGGGACTTGCACAGCGTATTGTCCGTGGAGATGTGCCACAGGGCCTGAAGGATAAAAAGATATTTGCCCTTGACATGGGTGCGTTGGTGGCCGGTGCGAAGTACAGGGGAGAGTTTGAGGAGCGGCTGAAGGCGGTACTCGAGGATGTAAAGAACAGCGACGGTCAGATCATTCTCTTTATCGACGAGCTGCACACGATTGTCGGCGCGGGGAAATCCGAGGGTGCAATGGATGCCGGCAATATGCTCAAGCCCATGCTTGCAAGGGGAGAGCTGCATTGTATCGGCGCGACGACGCTTGATGAGTACCGGCAGTATATTGAGAAGGACCCTGCATTGGAGCGGCGGTTTCAACCGGTGCTTGTGGATGAGCCGACTGTGGAGGATACCATCAGTATTCTGAGAGGCTTAAAGGAGCGCTATGAGGTGTTCCATGGGGTGAAGATTATGGATAACGCGCTGGTCAGCGCGGCGACATTGTCCAACCGATATATATCTGACCGGTTTCTGCCGGATAAGGCGATCGACCTTGTGGATGAGGCGTGTGCGATGATCAAGACGGAGCTGGACTCCCTCCCGGCTGAGCTGGATGAGCTGCAGCGGCGGATTATGCAGATGGAAATCGAGGTGGCTGCGCTGAAGAAGGAGGAGGACCGGTTAAGCAGGGAACGTCTTGAGGCATTGCAGGAGGAGCTTGCCGAGCAAAAGGCGGAGTTTGATAACCGCAAAGCACAGTGGGATAATGAAAAAGCCTGTGTAGAGCGTCTCTCCAAGCTGCGTGAGGACATTGAAGAGATGAATAATCAGATACAGATCGCGCAGCGGGAGGGAAATCTCGAGAAGGCGGCGGAGCTGAGCTATGGCAGACTTCCGGAGCTGAAGCGTCAGCTTGAGATGGAGGAGGAGACGGTCAACACAAGAGAACTGTCGCTGGTTCACGAGAGCGTATCAGAGGAGGAGATTGCCAAGATCATATCGCGCTGGACGGGGATACCTGTTGCCAAGCTGAATGAGAGTGAGCGGAATAAGACTCTGCATTTGGATGATGAGCTGCATAAGCGTGTTATCGGTCAGGATGAGGGTGTTACCAAGGTCACGGAGGCAATCATCCGTTCCAAGGCGGGCATCAAGGACCCGGAGAAGCCGATTGGCTCCTTCCTGTTTCTCGGTCCTACCGGCGTTGGTAAGACAGAGCTTGCAAAGGCGTTGGCCGCATCCCTGTTTGATGACGAGGCAAATATGGTGCGAATCGATATGAGCGAGTACATGGAGAAGCATTCGGTTTCAAGACTGATTGGAGCGCCTCCCGGATATGTGGGTTATGATGAGGGCGGACAGCTGACGGAGGCCGTGCGCAGAAAGCCCTACAGCGTGGTGCTGTTTGATGAGGTGGAAAAGGCGCACCCTGATGTATTCAATATTCTTCTACAGGTGCTTGACGACGGGCGAATCACCGATTCGCAGGGGCGCACGGTCGATTTCAAGAACACTATTTTGATTATGACCTCAAATATCGGTGCACAATATCTGTTGGAAGGAATCGATGCGGACGGCAATATCGGACAATCGGCGCAGGAGCTGGTGATGGGAGAGCTGCGTGCGCATTTCAGACCGGAGTTCCTGAACCGTCTGGATGAGACCATCCTCTTCAAGCCGCTCACCAAGGATAACATCAGCGGCATTATCGCGCTGATTATCAAGGATATCAACCGCCGGCTTGCGGATAAGGAGCTGAGCATCCGAATCAGCGAAAGCGCGCAGCGGTTTATTGTAGAAAACGGTTATGACCCGATATACGGCGCGCGGCCGTTGAAGCGGTACATCCAAAAATATGTTGAAACTTTGGCGGCGAAACTGATTCTTGCGGATGAGGTAAGGACAGGCGATACCATATTGATTGAATTGGATGAAGAAAAGAAGGAACTGACGGCGATAAGAGAAGAAGCTTAGGGAAAACCTAAGCTTCTTCTGTCGGGATAAAATCGTCTTCTGTCGGAGAATCCTGCCGGGATGAATCCGGTTGCTCGGGGAAACTCTCCTGTGTGGGCAGTCCTTCCTGCGGAATGACCTCCTCCTGTGGAATGATCTCCTCCGCGGGAGGGGCGGCTTCCTGCGGATTAAGAACGATTGCGTGCTCCAGCAGGAAATTTTTCCAGATGGGATAATACTGTGCCTTGACATGCACCTGATCCCATGTGTAGGAGGCAATCAGGGCGCCGTCCTCACAGAATTCACTCTCGTTAATATCAATGTAAAAGATATCCCGCTGATTGGCCAGCGTGGAAATCAATTGATTGCGGGCGGAAATATTTTCGTTATTTATCGCTGTGTTTTCCTGAGACTTCTCTTTGGTCACCAGGAGATTTCCCTGTATAAAAATAAGTGCCTCCGGCTGCAATTCGCGGATACTTTCCACAACGGTACGGTAATTCTCATAAAAGCTTTCCGGTGTGCCGGTTCCGCATTCGTTGATTCCTACCATCAGGTAGATTTTTGCAAACTGATTTTGTGAGAGAACATCCTTGACGGAGGTCTTTTTCCCGTTGAAGGTAATCTTGGGCTTGTCATAGTCAAATATCGTGAGGGAGGTCTTGCACAGGAAGGTTGCATTTTCCATGCCGCAGTAATCCTGAATGCCTACCGTGCGGGAGTCGCCGATAAAGCAGGCGTCATCAAAATAGTTCTCGCCGGCGGTGGTGAAGTCGTAGATTTGCGGCTCCTCAACAATGCTTCGTCCCATCATTTCGGATTGGCTCATTACCATATTCGTAACGGCAGTGTTTTCCACGGAATCAGATGCAGTCGCCAGATCGGCAGCTACAAAGGAGGCCGTGGGAATAATGGCCTGACTCGGCGGCGTCGGCGGGAGATACAGTTTGTCGTGAACTCCCTGCATCGCAGTTACCACGGGCAGATTTGTCGATGCAAAATCGGTATCGTTATGGTAATGTGTTGCATTCCAATAGGTTCCGAGTATGGAAAACAAAAAAGTGGACAGTATTATTAAAAAGGGCAGTACATAAGGCCCTTTGCTGCTTTCTTTCATAAAGCAAGACCTCCAAAGTCAATTAAAATCTAAAGTATAAAAACGGATTGTTGATTCCAATCGCCAAAAAGTATACCGCGCACCAGAATGCACACAGCGCAATCCCTATACCGATGCTCTTATGACGTATCTTGTCAAAAAGCTTCTCGGGATAATGCGTTGCAAATATCAGGCATGCAATCATAAGCGGCGCGTATGTCATAAGCTGTGTGATAAAATCATTCGGGTTGAGCGTGGTTCCGATGCCGAAGAATGGGAACATGCGTCCCAGATAGACACGGAGCTCGGAAAAGTCGCTTATGGCAAACAAAATCCAGCTTACCGGAATATAAAACGCCATATACACATGTGAGAAAATACGGGAAAAGATGTTTTCGTGGGTCAGCCACTTCAACGTTAGGTTTTTCTCGATAATCTGCATGATAAAGATAAAAATTCCCCACAGGATAAAATTCCATGCGGCGCCGTGCCAGAAGCCGACCAGGAACCACACGACAAACAGATTGAAAATCGTGCGGAGCCTTCCCTTGCGGTTACCGCCGAGAGGAATATAGACATACTCCTTAAACCAGCTTCCCAAGGTGATATGCCATCTGCGCCAGAATTCCGTGACACTCCTTGACATATACGGGTGGCGGAAGTTGTCGGGCATCGTAAAGCCAAGCATCTCACCAAGACCGACCGCCATATAGGAGTAGCCGCAGAAGTCAAAGTAAAGCTGCATGGAATATGCAAAGGCGCCCAGCCACGCAAGCGGCGTGGAAATACTCTCAAAGCCGATGGTGCATACCTCATTCCACAGGATCCCGATGCGGTTCGCAAGAATGACCTTATAGCCGAGGCCGACGATAAAGGTCTTCAGACCGTTATCAAATTTCTCCATGGAAACGGTGCGCCGTTGAAGTTCCTCCTTGATGTCGGAGTACACGACAATCGGGCCGGCAATAAGCTGCGGAAACATGCACAGATACGCCCCGAGATTCACGATGGAATCATCCGCCCGCACCTTCCCGCGATAAACGTCAATAATATAAGAAGCAATCTGGAAGGTGTAAAAGCTGATGCCGAGGGGAAGCGTGAGCTGCAGCGTGTAAAATTGCAGGTCAACGTTCGCCATTTGCAGCAGGGCATTGATATTTTCTATGAAAAAGTTTATGTATTTATAAAACAACAGAACACCAAAATTATAGAACAACGCCAGCAGAAACAGTGTTGTTCTTGTTTTGGGTCGATGCCTGAAGTATTCGATAAATCGTCCGAGCCAGTAGTTTACAAATATCGAAATCAAAATCAAAAATAAATAATAAGGCTCACCCAAGCTGTAAAATACCAGACTGCCGACAAAAAGCAGCGTATTTCTTCCGTTTGGGGATGCGGCATAATACAAAGCCAGAAAGACCGGCAAAAATAAAAAAATAAAAGATAAACTGCTAAAGACCATGATATCCCCCTAAAAACATAAGAAGGTTATTGATAACCTTAAAACCTATTATAGCAAAAACAGCATTCAGATACAATATGCAAGTGTAACGAAGGGTATTGCAGTTTTTGCGGCAAAAATATATAATTTTATTGAATTCTCAAAAGTGAAGTATGGAGGTAGGGATGAAGATTTGCAGACACAGGATGTTGATCCTTTTAATCATAAGCGTTATGTCCCTGTCTTTTTGCGGCTGTGCCCTTTGGGACGGCAGAGACGGTACGGGGCCGAGAGTTGTGCTTACGACGGGCTTTGACGAGAACGAGGTGTTTCGTATTGAGAAATCCTCCTGTACCTTTGCGGAGATCATGGTATACATGACAAATATGAAGAACCAATACGAGGAAGCATATGGAAAGGAAATATGGGATTCGTCGTATAACGGCGAGACGTTGGAGGAAAACATCAAAAACACGGTGCTCGCAAGGATAGCGCGAATTAAGGCGATGAATCTGCTCGCGCAGGAGCAGGGGGTATCGCTGTCGAAGGAGGAACTTCGGAAAACAGCGGAGGCGGCCAAAATTTATTTTGAGTCCTTAAACGAGACGGAAAAGACGCTGATGGGCGTGGATGAGGCGCTGATAGCCGAAATGTATGAGGAGTATGCGCTTGCCTCAAAGGTATACGAATACCTGATAGCAGATATTAATCCGGAGATCAGCGATGACGAGGCCCGGACAATTACCGTGCAGCATATCCTGATAAAGACCTATTCGCTGAATGAGAATAAGGAGGCGGTTCCCTATTCGGAGATGGACAAGCGTGAAGCATATCAGCGGGCTTTGGAAGTATATCGGCGGGCGCGCAACGGGGAGGAGTTTGCGAGTCTTATCGCGGAGTACAGTGAGGATGAAAACGGAACCTATTCGTTTGGAAAGGGCAGTGTTGAGCAGGCCTTTGAGGAGGCCGCGTTTAATCTGGGAACCGGTGAAATCAGCGGAATTGTCGAGACCACGCAGGGATACCATATCATCAAGTGTATCAGCACCTTTGACAGGGACGAGACGGACAGAAATAAAATGAAAATTGTCGAGCAGCGCCGCAAGGAGGTTTTTAACGAGGAATATTCCGGTTTTGTGGAGGGGCTTACCAGAAACATTGATCAGGAGCTTTGGGACTCCATCGGTTTTATTGAGGACAGCGCGGTGACTACCAGCAGTTTCTTTGAGGTCTATCATTCAATATTGGATTCGTAAAACAGTGGAAATTGCGGCAGTGTGAATCGCTTCAACAAAAAGCGAAGCTTTTTGCAATCGAGTGCGCAATGCAATGGTATCATTGCATTTGCACTCGATTTTT
>CAMWYL010000069.1 GCA_947178465.1 uncultured Lachnospiraceae bacterium
CTCGAACCTGTGACCCTCTGCTTGTAAGGCAGATGCTCTCCCAGCTGAGCTAAGACCCCAAATCGCAATCTGCTGTTAAACTTAACAACGATTACTTCTATACTATACTAATTATTTGGGAAAAAGTCAACAGTTTTATTACGGATTTGTCCGATTTGTTTTAAGGACTTTATCCGGTTGGAATTTTGTGGTATACTTTAAATAATTTTGTAAATAATACTTGTTTTTTGTCGGAACAATATTCGTTGGGTGATTCTGAAGGAGATTGACGGATGAAGCTGATAGTGCATGACCTGTGCGAAGAGATATGGCAGGGGCTTAACATACGGATGAAGGAAAAGGATATGGTGATCTGCGAGCGGGGGAACCGCGATATCAATGATTTTATCGGGGAGTGCAGCCAGCTTGTGCTGATCAGCAGATGCGTGTATGGCGGCTTCAGCCCGTTTATACAGGGGGTGCTGGAACGGTGCAAGGCGCGGTTTGAGCCGTTGCTGGAAATCCGCTATGGCCGGACGCATTACAAGATCAACCATGCGAACAAGAACCTCTTCGGAATGGTATGCTGCTTTTACGGGGATGGCATTACGAAGGCGGAGGAGGAGTCTGCGCGGCTGCTTTCCGTGTCGAACGGAATATCTCTGCAGGCTGCGGGGGTACAGGTGTTGTTCTGCGACAGGACGGATAAGATCAATGCGATAGACGGCATTTTGATATAGTGAGGAAGATAGCGATGATATTGTTGTTAAACGGCGGTGTGTCATTGGCGGGTGACGATTTTGGATATCTGGATATGCTTAAGGAAAATATTGCGTCTGAGGAAATTGTGACGGTTTTGATCGGTGGCGAGCCCGATTGGGAGCAAACGCACCGATGCTTGGAGGAGGCGGCGGCAATCGTGCTGGTGTGTGGCGTCTGTATGGACGGAGTGCCTTCACATGTCCTGCGTTTTCTGGAGGAAGTGGAGCAGGCAGTTATCGGCGGTGAGAGTATCCCGGGCAAATTTTATGCGATTTTGCATACGGATTTATATGAGGGGGAACAGACCGGCGCGGCAATGGGGATTCTCAAGAATTTCTGCCGCCACGCGAATATCACATGGGGGAGAGGACTCGGTATCGGCGGAAACCGCGTGAAACCGACAAAAAAGCCCTCGCCGCTTTCCTTACTTTGGCAGGGGTGTCACAGGGGGATTCGTTTGGACGTGCCGATTATGGAGCACGCAATGTTTATAAGGGAGCAGATGCAGGGGAAGGACGACTACATAAGCCCGTCCTGCGTTTCGCGTGCAAATTATATGAGGCGTGTAAATCACACCGGACGGAAGAAACACGCGTAAAAATCGCGTAAAATTAGAAAAAGTGAGTTCTTTCAAAAAAAGTTTTCAGTTCTTTCGACAAGATAATACAGCCTTTTTTGTTATATTTGTTCGAGTTTTAGGGAAAATCAGCCAAAGATGTGGTTATCGCAAAAAATATGCGATAAGTAACAGTTGCAAGATAAATCGATATTCCGCTATAATGAGCTTGCCAATTTCTAGTAGTTTTTGTAGTTATGGACAGTTACGTATATGATTTTGGCGATTTAAGTATATGGAGGTAGGGTTTATGGAACAACTTAACGTAACAACATCGGAAGATAACGAGAGAATTTTCAGAATACTTAGCGATTTGCTATCGAAGGATAAAGAGTTTCAGATTATGATAACGGTGCCGACCGGCACAAAAACACTGCGGCAGGAGAATGAGTCTCTGTTTGGCAGCAGCATGGACAATAAGCCGGCAGGTTCCGGACAGAAGACCGTGCACGACCTTGAGAAGGACGTGACGGATATGATTCACGAGATTGGGGTTCCGGCACATATCAAGGGTTATCAGTATCTGAGGGAAGCGATCATGATGTCGGTCGAGGATGTCGAGATGCTCAATTCCATTACAAAGATTCTGTATCCTTCCATAGCCAAAAAATACCAGACTACTTCGAGTCGTGTGGAGAGGGCGATTCGGCATGCGATAGAGGTTGCGTGGAGCAGGGGAAAGATGGAGACGCTGGATGCATTTTTCGGCTACACGATTAACATCGGCAAGGGGAAGCCTACCAATTCGGAATTTATTGCGTTGATTGCGGATAAAATAAGATTACATTACAGAAGCTAGAAAAAAGCCGAAAAAAACACGAATTTCTTTACATTCGAAGGGTGTCTGTTGTATAATTTAGGAAATAGATGATACATTCTATGGAATAATAAATGAGGAAAGGACTGTTGTTAGTATGAAAAACATTTTGTTTGTTGCCTCTGAGGGCGTACCATTTATTAAAACAGGCGGACTTGCGGATGTAGTCGGCTCATTGCCGAAGTATTATGATAAGCAGTATTTCGATGCCAGGGTGATTCTTCCGAAATACATGTGCATGTCAGAGAACATGAAATCATTATTGCAGTATAGAACGCATTTTTATATGGATTTTATGGGGCAGAGCGAGTATGTAGGCGTATTGGAAGCGCAGTATGACGGAATCACCTATTATTTTATTGATAACGAGAAGATGTTCGGCGGCTTTAAGCCTTATAGTGATGATGCGGTCGGAGAGATTACGAAGTTCGTATTCTTCTCAAAGGCAGCGTTGTCCATACTGCCTGTTGTCGGCTTCAGACCGGAGCTGATTCACTGCCATGACTGGCAGACGGGAATTATTCCCGTATACCTGAAGGAACGATTCTCACAGGGGGATTTTTATAAGGGCATTAAATCCGTTATGACGATTCATAATTTGAAGTTTCAGGGAATTTATGATATTAAGACGGTTCAGAGGATTACAGGGCTTGACGGTTCTTACTTCGCGCCGGATAAGCTTGGGTACTTTAAGGATGGAAATCTCTTAAAGGGTGGTTTGACCTATGCGGACGCGATTACAACGGTAAGCGAGACCTATGCGGAGGAAATCAAGACTGATTTCTACGGTGAGAAGCTGAATGGCCTCTTGGCGGCAAGGAGCAATGATCTGCGCGGTATCGTAAACGGTATCGACTACGATGATTACAATCCGGAGACGGATGAGTATATCGTAAACCGTTACAATGCGGGGAACTTCCGGAAGGAGAAGGTCAAGAATAAGAGAGAGCTGCAGTGCCAGCTTGGCCTCGAGGAAAATGATAAGCTGATGACGATCGGTATCGTATCAAGGTTAACCGACCAGAAGGGTATGGATTTAGTCGCATATATTATGGATGAGATGTGCAGCACGGACAGCGTTCAGCTTGTTGTGCTGGGTACGGGTGAGGAGAAATATGAGAATATGTTCCGCCATTTCGATTGGAAGTATCATGGCAAGGTTTCCGCGAATATCTATTATTCGGAGGAGCTTTCTCACAGAATATATGCGGGCTGCGATGCTTTCCTGATGCCTTCCCTGTTTGAGCCGTGCGGACTGAGCCAGCTGATGGCGCTTCGTTACGGCACGGTTCCCATCGTGCGGGAGACCGGCGGACTGAAGGATACGGTTGAGCCCTACAACGAATTTGAGAACAGGGGTACGGGATTTAGCTTTACCAATTATAATGCGCATGAGATGCTGCGGACGATTCGGTACGCGGAGCGCATTTATTACGATAGAAAACGTGACTGGAATAAGATTATTGAGAGAGCGATGGCAACGGATTACTCATGGGGTGTATCCGCATTAAAGTATCAGGAGATGTATGACTGGCTTATCGGATAATTCCTGTCACAGTAAGGGGAAGACATGGCTTTTGATGGAGTGACGATTGCATGTATCGTCAGAGAGCTGCAGGATAAGCTTGAAGGCAGCAGGATATACAAAATCGCACAGCCCGAACGGGATGAGCTGCTTTTGACGATAAAGGGGAACGGCGGACAGATGAGACTGCTGATGTCTGCCGATGCCTCCCTGCCGCTGATCTATTTGACGGAGAAAACAAAAACAAGTCCCATGACGGCACCGAATTTTTGCATGCTGCTCAGAAAGCATTTGCAGAATGCGCGCATTGTGTCCGTGACGCAGCCGGGCTTGGAGAGAATCGTCCGGCTGGAGCTGGAACATCTCAATGAGCTTGGTGATTTGTGTCGAAAATATCTGCTGATAGAGCTGATGGGAAAGCACAGCAACATTATTTTCTGTGATGACCGGGATATGATTATTGACAGTATTAAGCACATCTCGGGGATGGTAAGCTCCGTGCGGGAGGTGCTTCCGGGACGGGAATATTTTATTCCGAAGACGCAGGATAAGGCGGAGCTTTTATCTGTCTCTCGTCAGGAAATGGAACAAATATTGAAAAGTAGGAATGTGCCTGTGTTTAAGGCGGTGTATACCGGATTTACAGGCATTTCTCCATGTATAGCGCATGAGATATGCTATCGGGCCGGCGTAGATTCGGATAAGCCGGTAGGGGCGCTCATGTCGGATGAGCTTTCGGCGGTTGCGGGAGCGCTTTTTGCGTTGGCGCAGGACATTCATGCCGGCAGCTTTTGGCCGAATGTGGTGTATGAAAACCGGCAGCCCGTAGAGTACGCGGCGGTAAGGCTGACTTCCTATGCAGAGGAGGCGGCGAAGCCTTTTTCCGGTATTTCAGAGCTTTTGGAGTACTATTATGCCGAGAAGAATACCATCACCAGAATTCGGCAGCGTTCTGTGGACTTGAGGAAGATTGTTCAGACCGCATTGGAGCGCAATATTAAAAAGTATGATTTACAGAGCAAACAGCTTGAAGATACACATAAGCGCGAGAAATATCGGATTTACGGGGAGCTTCTGAATGCATATGGGTATGGAGTGGAGCCCGGTGCAAAGTCGATGGAGGCGCTCAATTATTATGATAACGAGATGATTACCATTCCGTTAGACCCGACATTGACCGCGGGAGAAAATGCGAAGAAGTATTTTGAGAAGTATCAGAAGCTGAAACGAACAGATGAAGCATTGACTGAATTGATCAAAGAAACCGCGGAGGAGATCGACCATCTGTCTTCAATCAGTCTGTCACTGGAGATTGCGCTGAAGGAAGAGGATTTGGTGCAGATTAAGGAAGAACTCATAGAAAGCGGTTATATTCGCAGAAAGGGCGGCGCTAAGCGCGAGAAGATTACAAGCACTCCCTTTCATTATATCAGCAGCGACGGGTATCATATTTATGTCGGTAAGAATAATTATCAGAACGAGGAGTTGACCTTTAAAATCGCTACAGGGAATGATTGGTGGTTTCATGTGAAGGGGATTCATGGTTCACATGTGATTGTGAAATCAAATGGAGAGACGCTTCCCGACAGAGTGTTTGAAGAGGCCGGCAGGCTTGCTGCGCATTATTCACAGGCGCGCGGTCAGAAAAAGGTGGAAATTGACTACACGCAGAAGAAGAACGTGAAGAAACCAAACGGGTCAAAGCCCGGGTTCGTTGTATATTATACGAATTATTCGTTGGTGATCGATTCGGATATTACGGGGCTTCAGCTTGTGTAAGGTATTTTTTAAATGAATAACCATTCAGTCAAAAGATCCTGACCATAAAGGGTACGGAGGAATGCGGATATGGAATTGATTATGCAGCCTACGGCTACGACGTGCGGACAGGCGTGCATTGCCATGATTGCGGGAAAAAGAATTGAAGAAGTCATCAGGGATATGAAAACAGACGGGCCGACAAGCATCGGACAGCTGATAGAGATACTTGATTTTTATGGCATAAAGCATGCCGAAAAGAATAAAAGAATTTCCAAAAAGAATCCCGTTCCCTATAAGTATTCTATTTTGACGGTTCATACAGACGCAGGATATACGCATGGGAAAATCACGTCTTTTTTGGGAAACGCTGATTAAAGCGTTTCCCGCACCGGATTTGCGCTGCGAAGCGGCATATTCCTCTGCAAATCCGTGTGCATCTGCCAGAGCTTTAAGGAAGTGATGATTTCATCAGCACTTCCTTAAAAATTTATGCGGAATGAGTATACTTTTCCGGCTGAGTCCTTTTCGTGCGCAGACACAGCGCGGAAAACAGCGCAATACTGATTACGGAAACAATTCCCCCTGATATCAGCCCTTTTGGAAAATAAGAGAGAGAAATTGTGTGCGTTCCCTCTGTAAGCGGAACGCTGATAAACGTATTTTCAAATAAGGATATTTCCGTTTTCTCGCCGTCTACCCGCAACGTCCAACCCGGCTCATACGCGATGGAGAGAACAAGCCGGCCCGGAGAAGTAACCTGAATGTGTCCGTCAAGGCGTGTGGTATCGTAGGTGTCCACCGTCATAGTTTGCTGTCCGAGGTGGTCAATAAACGCGCGGAGCGCCGGTTCTTCCACCCTATATACGGATACATTTAATGTCTGCCCGTTTTCCGCGAGCAGGGATATCGTCTCACCGGCAGTGTGATAGCCGAGATCAAGTACATATTTCTTTTTCATCTGTGTGAAGCTTTTACTGCCGTGAGCAGCAGCGCTTTCTTCCGTATCAAGCTGCAGATCCCCGTCTTTGCATGTCATTTTGATCGTATCAATCTTGGTATTTGCGGTATATGCATAATAATGCGCGGATTCCGTAACGTGAATATCAGCCATATCACCATAGGAGCTGACATTCACAGGCACGAACACGGTTTCCTGTACGCCGAGTCGCTGAACCAGATGATTCTGCCGCTGGATAGGGTTGAGATTTTCGTCCACATCTCCGGGCTCTCTGTATTCAGAAACCATATAGCCAAGAGGAAGCGTGTATTTATTTCGATACGCGTAGACCTTCCCATCAATGCCGGCAAGCTCAAATAAGCTGTCATAGCCGCGGTCCAGCGTGTACAGCATATACCGGTTGGCAAGTAATGCAGCCGTTACCGGTGTAGCACCGTCAAAGCAATAATTTACGCGGCTTCCTTTCATGCCGTAAGTCTCGTAGAAGTCAGTGATCGAAGCGTTTTGCGTCGAGGAGAAATAGGAGCAGCCATGGAATCCGATAAGCATCGCATCATTCTGTGTCCGGCGCGCAAATTTGTCAAATCGAAAGAAATCCCCGTTCTCCTGTTCCACAATCTTGTCCGTCAAATCCTGATAAGAGGCGTAATTTGACAGGTAGGTCGTCCGCGATACGGTGGGTACGCTGGTCAGATAGGTATTCAGACCTGCTTCCGGAATGACGACAAGCGCGGTGAGGACAAAGAGCCATCTCGGAATGCCTCGCCGTAAACGGACAATATGGATAAGGAACGCATAAAGAAAGAGGAAGATACCGGTCACAAAAAAGCAGGTTCCCGTAAATGCGTCATCTGTCACGAGCTTTTCGCATAGCATGAGGAACAGAAGCGCACCGACAAAGCCCCCCATCATCACGGTGCCTGAATGCTCCTGAATATGCATAAGTGCCTCAAAGCACAGGGTCAGCAGTAGGAAAATATACAGGAAGGACTGTCTTGCCGGCAGGGAATCGGGATAATTCAGGCCATGCCATATGAAATTAAGCACATTGGTCGAAAAGCTGATCAGCATGAAAGCCAACAGGATTAATTTCGGCGCACGCTGCCGCAGCGGTATGTTTCCCTGAAAGGCATATAAGGGAAGTAACAGGAAAACGGCTGTGCCGCAATACAGATTCGGCCAATGGTCAAGCCCCGTTTCCACTGTGACGTTGAAGCAGTGGCGTGCTACCATATCCATCATGGAGAAGTAGGTCTTCATGGTGTCGGGAAAGCTGATTTCGCTGAATTCGGTGAGTGTCAATGCCGCAATCTCAGGAAAAAGCAGCACGGCGGCCATTCCGCCCGCAAGCAGGGAATAGACGGCAAATCGGATAACGGCCTTCAGATAAAAATTTCGCAGCTTATGAAATCCGGGAATTGCAAGTGGTGCGGAGACATCTTCTGAATCGGGTGCCTTTGCCACCAGAAGCACAATAAAATAAAGCACCAGAAAAATACAAAGCATAATGGACAGATAATAATTGGACAGGATGGACAGGCCGAGCGCAATGCAGTAGAGCCGGCAATGACCTTCCCGGACAAGGCGCTCAAGACCAAGGATGATCACCGGTGTGAGCACAATAACGTCAAGCCACATGACATTCCAATTATAAGCCGCCATAAACCCGGACAATGCGTAAAACAGCGAAAAGAAGGGGATGAACCATGTGCCGGTGCGGAAATGCTTTTTCATATAATAGGCAAAGGACGCCCCGCACAATCCAATCTTGAGCACGACCATATAGGAGAGAAACTCCATCAGAAACGACTCGGGGACCAACACGCACAGCCAGTTAGTGGGGCTTGCCAGATAGTATACATACAATGCGAGAAAATTAGAGCCGATTCCCGTATTCCATGAATACAGCAGATTTTCCCCGTTCTTGAGCTTATGATAAAATTCCGTCAAAAAGGGAAAATACTGATGATACATATCAATATGAAGAAACGAGCGGTCGCCGTCTCCAAAAGGGTAAATATCGTTGATAATGAAAATGATCAGCATGATTACGACGGGAATGCAAAAGGAAAGGAGGCAAAGCCGGTCCGTGTTTCTGTTTCGTCTCAGTATCATTATAATATCTCCGTTTCTGTGTAAAATCCGTTCCTAAAGTGACTTATTCAGTCAAAGAGGTAGCGGTATTGCAGGATGGCGTAATCGTTGAGAGCATCCATGGCACCGGCAATATCCGTGCTTTCCCCTGCCGCGTTCTCGGCGCGGATGGCGGTGACAACGGGATAGTCCTTGGAAAGCGCCAACAGGTATTGTGCGTAATCGTACAGTGGCAGCCCGCCGGTCTCCAGAACCTTCGCGCCAAGATAGTTTGCGCTTGTCTCAACATCGTGTGCGTCTTCGATATCAAAATTGCACCAGATCAGGAAAGGCACCTTATAGCGGTTGTATGTGTCTGTCTCCAAGAGGGCACTGCCTTTTTTGCCGTTCAGCTTCCAGATGTTGGATACTACGGAGTCCGTGGGCTGGTGGTCTCCGAAAAAGACAATGATCGTGTCCTCGTCTGCTTCCGAGAAATACCCGATCAGATCACGCAGCGCCTCATCCGAAAGTTTTATCAGTGAAAGATAGTTGTTCAATGCCTTTGAGGAACTTCCCTCCACCATTATGTCGGGATGGAAATTGTCGAATTCTTCCGTGTAGGAGGAATGGTTCTGCATTGTCACATTAAATAGGAAGAGTGGCGTGTCTGCGGCTTTTTCTTCATATAACGCTATTATTTTATCATAACATGTCTCGTCACTGACATATTTTCTGATTTTTTTCGGATTTTTGAAATCCCGTATGAAATAAGTGTTGTCAAAGCCAAGCAGCGGATAGACCTTGTTTCTGTCCCAGCCTGTGCTGTTATACGGGTGCATTGCAACCGTTTCATAGCCAAGCTCCCGCAGATGGGAGGCAAGGGATGGAAGCGCGTGCCTGATATACTGTTGGTAAGGGACGCTGCCCTGCGGTAAAAAGGCCATTGTGTTTCCGGTCAGAAATTCAAATTCCGTATTAGCAGTATTCCCGCCAAGAACGGAGACATTCAGAAAGCCGGAAATGGTATTTGGGGTATCCGCCTGCATCAGGGAACGCATAAACGGCATATAATCCTCGTTGGTTGTAAATTCTCCAAGCACCGCCAAGTCAGAGTAGGCCTCGTTCATAATAACAATGATATTGGGCCTGTGGCCGGTGTCGGCAATATCCTGCCGATAGGGGGCTAAAAGTGCCTCTGCGGCATCGGTGCCGTAATGGTCGGGCTTGTCCGGTGCAATATATTTCAGCTCTATCAGGAAAGCGACGGCAATTCCGTCGCGTTTGCTCATAACGGTCGGTGTGAACAGCTTATCATAAATACCGTAGCGTTTGATGGTGCTGTCCGTTTGGAGTGTCTTTGTAAAGCCACACAAAAGACCGATGGCGCCGGCAAGACCGACAATGCGGAGACCAAGAGCGCGCTGCCACCGGATTTTTTCACGGCTGCCTTTGAAACGAATATCCAAGGTGATTACAGACTCCGCAAGAATCAGCACGAGAAAGCCGAGTGTCACAAGAACGGTTTTTGTTTCGACAGTATATTTGAAATTGTCCGCCACGCTCAACGCGGTGCCGATGGAATAAATGTCCCATGGCATGATGGGGGCGGAGCGAAAGGCAATAATATAGTAATCGGCAAGTCCCGCAAGCATAAAAAAAGTGCTCTGGAGGCGCAGCGACCATTTGAGACGGCCAAGCAGAAGGAAGAAAATAAGCATCAGCAGCTCAAACAGACAGATGTTCAAAAGCTGTATCGGAAGCTTCATGCTCTCAAACGGATTGCAGATATAGGCTTGGAAGAGATAAAAGTTGGCAACAGGAAAAAGCACCATGGGAATAAAATTCCGCAGATACCATAGTTTTTTGTGATTTGCCTGAAAGAATTTCCTCATGCCGCATCCCCTTTCCGCGCCGATTCTGAATATGCTGTCACAGGTACAGCGAATATTGAGTTCCCGGGTATGCATTATCGGTGGTACAATACAAGTATAAACAATAGCACGTTTTTGGGGGATTTTCAAGAGCCGGAATTTGATGGAATTGTGTGCGTGCTTGTGGTAGAATAAGGTTGTCGGTCAATTCAGAGAATAGGATTTACGGAGGATGCGCCATGGCAATTTCAACGATAAACGTAACAGTCCCTTATGATGTAAAGGCTGTCTGGGATATTGTGACTTCTCTTGACGATTATGCATGGAGAAGCGATTTGAGTAAAATAACCCGCTTGAATGAAAAACAATTTATTGAATGCACGAGGGACGGATTTGAAACCACTTTTACGATAACCTGCATGGAAGAATACAAACGGTGGGAATTTGATATGGAAAATGTGAACATGAAAGGTCACTGGACGGGTGTCTTTTCAGTCCATGACGCGCAGACGACGATTGACTTTACGGAGAACGTAACGGCAAAAAAAGTATTTATGAAGCCCTTTGTCGGAATGTATTTAAAAAAGCAGCAGACGACATACATACAAGATTTGAAAAAGGCATTGGAGGAAAATGATTGACGCGGAGGGGCAGTTTATTCTATAATACAGAAAGATATGTGCAAAAGATATTTTTCATAAAAAACGCAAATCTCAATCAACAGTCAGGGGGATTGACATGATAAAAAGTATGACAGGTTTCGGAAGGTGTGAGGTGGCGGAAGGCGAGCGGAAGTTTACGGTTGAAATGAAATCCGTAAACCACAGGTATCTGGACGTGAATATCAAGATGCCCAAGAAGCTCAATTTCTTTGAAAGCTCCATCCGCAATGAGCTGAAGAATTACGCTCAGCGCGGTAAGATAGATATGTTTATTACCTATGATGACTTTTCCGAAAACAATGTATGCATAAAGTACAACAAGGACATTGCGGAGGAGTATCTGCGGTATTTAAAGGACATGGCTGAGACCTTCCAACTGGACAATGACATCCGCGTGTCAACCCTTTCAAGATATCCCGAAGTATTTTCAATGGAGGAGCAGACCGTAGACGAGGAGACAATCTGGAAGCTGCTGTCCAAGGCAATTGCAGGCGCGGCGGAGGAGTTTGTGGCAACGCGGATTAACGAGGGACAGA
>CAMWYL010000070.1 GCA_947178465.1 uncultured Lachnospiraceae bacterium
AGCGGCCTTTATCTCATCCAGCTCCTCCGGCAGAATATCCGTGGTCAACTCAAAATATTTTATTATGATGAAATCCGGTATCTGCATGACCTTACGGAACATGGTCTTGGCATCCTCGTCAATACCGATGTAATTCCCCAGACTCTTGCTCATCTTCTCCACCCCATCGATTCCTTCCAAAATCGGCATAAACAATGCTGCCTGAGGCTCCATTCCCCTATTCTTTTGAAGACTTCTTCCCATCAGGATATTAAACGTCTGGTCTGTTCCTCCAAGCTCTAAATCCGCTTCCAGCACCACCGAATCATATGCCTGCATCAACGGGTAAAAGAATTCATGCAGACCGATGGGAACATTGTTGCGGAAGCGATTCTCAAAATCATCTCGCTCCAGCATTCTTGCCACTGTAATGGTGGATGCCAGCTTCAACACCTCATCAAGCCGTAGCTGTTCCAGCCATTCCCCGTTGTAGCGTACTTGGGTTTTCTCCCTGTCCAATATGCGAAAAATCTGTTCCTGATATGTCCGGGCATTCGCCAATACCTCTTGCTCCGTCATGGCTTTACGTCCCTTTGACTTACCCGTGGGGTCTCCGATTTTGGCAGTGAAATCACCGATAATAATAACAATCGTATGCCCCATATCCTGCAGCTGCTTTAACTTGCGAAGCACTACCGCATGTCCGATGTGAATATCCGGAGCGCTGGGGTCCATACCGAATTTCACGGTAAGGGGCTTACCTGTGAGAATGCTGTTCTCAAGCTTTGCTTCCAATTCCTCCTCTCCCACCAGATTCACTGCTCCCTGCCTGATAATACGCATCTGGTGTTTTACCTGTTGCTTGATTGTTTCGTTGGCTGTCATTTTTTCTTCCTTTCCGAGGTCCTATGCCTCTTGCAAATCTATTATTTCTTTCAATTCCGGTGAGACTAAGACAACCAATGAATGCTACTGTATTTACAGTGCCCATGCGCACAAAAAACTCCCGCCCTTCAAAAGGACGAGAGTCTGATTATCTCGCGATACCACCTAATGTTTATAGACAGCTCACACTGTCCACCTCTTCGAGTACGACCTTGCGGCTTATACTCTAGCACGTTAACGGATGCAGGAACCGTCGCAGCCTACTATCCACAGTCTTGCAGAATTTGGTGCGAAGCTCAAAGATGTATTCACACAAAGCTTCCCATGTGCCTCTCATCAACCGGCTGCTTTCTGTATGTTTCCCCTTGTGCTACTTCTTCTTATCATTGCTTTTCTTAATCAAATCACTTGAATATGAAATTAGGATTATTATAAACATAAATGAAAATGTTTGTCAAGCAACTTTTTCTTCAAGATTGTTTTTCGTGTCAGTATAACAACCCGGAAGTTGTGCATCAATCCAAATCACATGGAACCGCACCTAAAAAAATCACCGGCGCATTAGGATTGGGCGTGCTTTCTTCCGGGTCATACGCATAGTTATAGACCAAAATCGCCGCATTGCATGGCTTTTCTAAGCCCTGTGGAAAAAGTTCCTTCAGTCCCTCCCCTATTGTCGCCCCCTCGGAAAACGGCTCTACCAGAGTCTCCACGTCTGTTGTGGTCTCAACCAGATCCCGCTCCCAAAAATCCGGGTCAAAAGGCCAAAGGTCCTCACCACCAAAAAAATCCTGATTAAATGGGGAAATCTCCGGTTTTCCCTCACTGTCATACCCCTCCTCGGCGGCATAGGCCATCAGAATGTCCTCATTCTCAAAAAAGCCCGCCCATACGGATACAATACCTTCCTGTTCCATTAAAAATTCCTCCTCCGTAAATCTTTCTGCTTACAAATTCCGATTAATATTTTTGTCATTCGTAAAAATTTTATCACATAAGCCTTATACTTATTACACTTTTAACCGGGTGACAAAGAAGAACTAATACAACACTGCCATTTGTTTATATTCAAAGTCCGGTCTGCGGGTCAAAAAGATATCTGTCTTTAGCTTTTTTTCCGGGTAATGCAACAGATTACTGACATGCATTTGATAGTACCATTCTCCGGTGTCATAGTCTTTTTGGCGCTCATTCCAAATTATTCGTCCATATTGCCCTCGTTTCAGTGAAAAAGCCGTTTCGTTTAAAATATCATGACGATACAGCAGAGAATCCATATTATGATAATCCTTATTATGTCCCTGTCTTATCGGCTGACCGCCGCGACGTTCATCATAAAAGAACGTCACCTCATAACTCTCTGAATCCAACCGGATGGACAAATTGGTCAGATTTAAATCCTCAACAGAAGTATAGAATTGAAAACGATATGCATCACTCATGCGTAAATTCCGGAACATGGATCCTCTTTGCCAAGAGTTCAAACGATGTACAATCACATCTCCATGAAACGTATCGGGAAGTTTATCCAAAGAGTAAACTATGGGAAATTCCGCACGCTTCTTAGCATAGACAGAACTCCTTTCTTTCTTCCCCCAAGAAAGGCAAATGTCTTGGACCAAAAGCAAGTGATACACCTCCCTACCCTTATCAATACTTTGTATCACCCGCCGACCGGAAACTCCCTTTACCCCTTACTCACCTTCACCGGATGCCTATGCATATAGACAAGACAGATAACCGCCGCAATCACAAACGGAATGCCCGCTAAAATACCTGTCGGTGCAGGTCCCACAAAATAATCGCCGCCGTCAAAGGTAAACATTGCTGCCTGTGACATCATAACATTCACTGCGCTGTGCGCAAATACCGAAGGGAAAATACTTCCGGTACGCAGACACAGGAAACTGTAAATCACACCCATTACCATGCTAAATACACACATCGCCAGAATCCCCGTAACCGGAAATCCCATGTAGCTGCTGCCATAATAATAGCCCAATGCCACCAACGGCGCATACCACAGTCCGGATACGAGACCGCTTAGAAGCATTCCCGGAACAGCCCCGATTTTCCGATAGAGCTTCGGCATCAGATACGCACGAAACCCCCATTCCTCGCCAAAGCTGTTGACAACGTCAAGTATAGGCGCCGTAAAGAGCTTCATCAAAAGATCCGTCTTAAACGTCGCCACAATATTCACTGCCTCCATCGGCTCTGCGGCATTGCTGTTATACGCTGACACAAATTCCGTCATATTCGGGTCAAAGTTCTCACGGAACACCAGAAAATAAACAGCCGCCCCTAAATATGTGAGAATCGTCATTCCAAACCAGCTGAACAGGAATAAAAATCTGTGCTGAGAAAAATTAAACTGAAAGCCGGACTTTACAAGCCCCTCTCTTGTCAGAAGACGCGCAATTAACGCAGCAATCGCCGGTGCAAACATCATCTGGGAAATCATATCCATCGCCTCGCGCACCGCCTCTGTCTCGCCGCTCTTGTATAACGGCGTCACCATCCCGATTTCCACCAGCCACGTCACGCCAAAACACAATGCCAAAAATATAAGGATTCGCTTCGCCTCCACCTTCTTGTCCTCTACGCCGACAAGCGGCCGCCGCTTTGGCACATCCTCCGTTTTGGAGGAAAACGGTCTTCTTATCTCCTCCATATTCACGATTTTCGAATCATCGGTTTCTTCTGTCTCGGCAACCTGCCCTTCCATAATTTCCTTTGTCTCGGCATCAGCACCCTGCACATCCGCTGTTTCCTCCGCACTGTCCGCTGTCTCGACATTGACACCCTCCATATGGATTGTCTGCATATCCGCAGTCTCCTCGTCAAGCTCTTCCGTTTTTACTTCGTCTGACATTTTTCCTCCATTCCGAGCGTCACCAATACTGCTCTTTTTATATTATTTTTCAGTCAAAACTTTTATCATTTTATCTCATTCGCCATCATATAAAACTGATAATAAATCCCCTTCTGCGCCATCAGCTCATCATGGTTTCCCTCTTCCATAATGCCCTCATCCGTAAGGACCAATATCCTGTCGGAATTGCGTATGCTCGACAGCCGGTGTGCAATCGTCAGGGTTGTCCGTCCTTTTGCAAGCTCACCCAGCGATTTTGCCACTGCGTACTCGCTCTCGTTATCCAGCGCGGAGGTTGCCTCATCCAAAATAATAATGGGCGGATTCTTAAGAAATACACGCGCAATACTGATTCGCTGCTTCTGTCCGCCGGAAAGCTTCACACCGCGTTCACCGACATACGTGTCATATTTATCCTTTAAATCCTGTATAAACTCATCCGCGCCGGCACGCTTTGCCGCCTCCATAACCTCCTCATAGGAAGCGCCCGGCTTTCCGTAAGCGATATTCTCATAAACGGTCCCCGAAAACAGATACACATCCTGCTGTACAATACCGATACTCTGCCGCAGACTCTTCAGCGTAAGCTTTCTAATATTTTTGCCGTCCAAGGTAATATCCCCGCCCGATACGTCATAGAATCTGGGAATCAGATTGCAAAGCGTGGTCTTTCCACCGCCGGAGGGACCCACAATCGCAAGCTTTTCCCCCGCGTGAATAGTCAGGTTCAGGTTCGTGAACACCTTGTTGTGGTCATCCGGATACTCAAAGCTGACATTCGAAAATACAATTTCACCCTTGGGATTCTTCAGCTCCTCCGCGTCCGGCTCATCAAAAATCTCGATATCCGCATCCATAATCTGGATAAACCGCTCAATTCCCGTAATACCGCGCTGGAACTGCTCCGCAAATTCTATAATCCTCCGAATCGTCGCAATCAGCGTAGAGACATACATGACATATGCTACCATATCACCGGGAAGGATTTTTCCGTCCATTAGGAAAAAACCACCACCGATAATAATTGTCAGATACATCAATCCATCGAAAACCCTTGTGGAGGTGTTAAACATTCCCATAAGCCAATAGGTATAGGTCTTTATCTTTAAAAATTCCTGATTACCCTCCTCGAATTTACTTGATTCCAACTCCTCATTTGTGAAGGCCTTGACTACCTTCTGTCCAAGCAGGCTGTCCTCCAGTTTCGCATTCAGCTCACCAATCTGGTGGCGCTGCCTTGTAAAAGCGCCCCGCATTCTCCTGTTTATCAGACGGCATACCACCGTCATAACCGGTACGAACAGAAACACCATCAATGTCAGTTCAAGATTAATCTGCGCCAATATCACAAAAGAAATAACTATCTTGATAGCAGCTATGAAAAATTCCTCCGGACAGTGATGCGAAAATTCCGTGACCTCAAACAAATCGTTTGTGATCCGCCCCATAATCTGTCCCACCTTTGTATTGTTAAAATAGGTGTTGGACAACTGCTGTAAATGCGCATACGCGTCGCGCCGCATATCCGTCTCGATTTTCGCGCCCATTACATGGCCGATATCCGCCATATAAAAATTCGCAAGCGCATCTATAATTCTCAGCACAAAATAAGTCAGTGCGAGTCCGATAATCATTCTTGCGGTCAGAAGCGCCACGTCCACGAGTGCAGTGTTTGTAATCTGTCGGATAATCAGCGGCAGCACCACCTCACAGATTGTTGTCAGCGCCGCGCAGAATAAATCCATGTACAGCGTTTTCCGATACGGTTTGAAATACGGCAAAAACCGCCATATCAAAGTTTTTGTTGAATATTCCTTCTTCTCTTCCATCACAATCTCCCTTTATCTGCCGTGCACGATCCCTCTCCACCGGCCATCAATTTCAATAATAACTCAGTCCCCGATACCATTTTATCCGGTGTGAGAATCAGCATCCGGTATTTCAAAAAAGGATTCAGCCCTTCTATGGCTTTCCTAATGCCGTCATTCTCCGCCGGTTGTTCCACATGAATCGGGACATCCCCTCGAATCACGGCATCCCTATTGCATGCCGCATCTCCATAAGCCGCAGTATTCATAGCGCCTTCACTATCCATAAAGTCTGTTCCCGACGTAAGAACGAATATGCATTTGCTCCTCGCATGGTACAGCTTCAAGTATGCGCAAAGCGCTCCCAAATCAAGTCCTGAATCTGGAGCAGACTCTATCTGCTCTACGTCTATATCCTCCATGGCCTTTCCCATTTGAATAAATGACATTGGCGTCACTTTTGTGGTTATCCGTTCCCCGCTGCAATACACCACATTGCTCCGGACATTCTGAAATATTTTGTCATGCGCCTTCAATGCCCGTACCGTATCCCGCAGCATCTCGTCCAGATACGCCCGGTCGGCGCTTAAATCAAGCACAAACGCAATTTCCAACTGCTGCCCTCCCGCAGGCGCATTGGCTGGCGCATGCAGAATTTTATCCACTCTCTTGTTCAGCTCAAGAATCCGAAGCGGTGTCAATGCCATAAATTTCCTCCTGTCGGGGTTTCCACAAGTATTTCCATGGATATCACGAATTACCCCGCTGCTTCAAAACTCCTGATATCCCTTTATTCATGAATTGCCTTTCTCGTCTTATGAATCAGACCACGCACATTCTTCTTCTGCAAGAATAAATCATAGCTTTTGATAATCAGCACGGAGCACCTTGCCTGTTCCATGACTTTATCTGTCCGCAAGCCGGTAACGACCTCCTGTATGCCCCAATCCAGAGACGCTCCCATAATAATCAAATCATAATGATCGGAAAACTCCACTACCTTTTCCACCAGACTGCCGCTGCATACCTTAATCTCCGTGGGCTGGTCAAATTTCGCGGCAGAGCTTTTTAAATACTCCTGTGTCTCCGCGACGTCCTCCTCCCTGTCCACTACATTCAAAAGCGTCAGCTTCGCGCCGTATGCATTCGCGATTCGGTTGACCACCTTTGCCGTCAGCTTGGAATATCTGCCGCCACCGTAAGGGAAGAGAATATTATGGAACTCCGTCTCATGGTTATACATGCGCAGAACGCCGACGTCAGCCGGGGCTTCCTGAAGCATTCTGTATGTAATGCTGCCATGCATATACTTTGACAGGCCCGAGCCATGCCAACCCATAATCACCAATGGGTTCATTTCCTTTTTTACCACGCTCATAATCGCGTGGAACGCGTCACGGGAGTTAATCAGGACAGGCCGCATATAAGGCTCCGACTCATACGCCTTGAGTTTTTGGATAACTTCATCCTGCGCGCCCATTGTCTGCATCATCATATCATAATCCGCGATTGTCAGCAGGTTATCCGGAAAAACATTGACCTTGACCGGAATAACAGTCGTACTCTTCTCCGTGATGGCAATTTTCCTGCCGAAGTTCAGCAGGCCGTCTGCCGTCATGGGATTAGATACGGGAATGATGATTTCATTCTTTCGATTCTCCTTCTTATGCTCCTTAATCTCAGGAATATCAACAATGGAGATTCCCTTGGACGCATACTTTAACCGCGGCATAATCAGATAATAATATAAGATGCCGACTCCGATTACGGAAACCGCGATGATCAGCGCGGGCCGGTCCGATATGGCCAGGCTGCAAATCAAAAACAGATTCAGCCCAATACCCAATATCGGTGTAATCGGGTAAAAGGGCACCCGGAATTTCCGCTCAAGCTCCGGATGCTTCTGCCGGAAGATAATCAATGCGACATTGACAAGGCTGTACCCTGTCAGCGAAAAAATACTTGTTACGGTAGAAATATGTTCAAGGTCCCTGATGGTCACCGCGATAAAAACAACGATACAGGACACGACAATCGAAAAAACAGGCGTTTTTGTAGTTCTGTTAATCGCCTTAAACTGACTCGGCAGACGCTGATCTCTTGCCATTGCAAAGGATGTCCGTGAGGATGCCATAACCGCCGTGTTGATAGAGGACAGCGTTGCCAATATTCCGGCAAACGCAAACAGATAGCCTCCAATCCGCCCTCCCATATGAACGGCCGTGTCAATCATGGGTGTGCTTGTCACCTCCGGCACAAGCTGCTGCCACGGAATAATCCCACATCCGATAAAGAAAACAGAAGTCTTTATCACAATAACCGCCGCAATCGAAATCAAAATTGCCTTCGGAATCGTCTTTTCCGGATTGATGACCTCCTCGCTTGCCGTTGTGATCAGTCCGTACCCGATATAGGTCATATATAAAAATCCCATCGCGTTAAACACTCCCGACATACCCTGCGGTGTAAACGGCTTCTGGTTTTCCATATCCAGATGAAAGATCCCGGCAATTACGTAGAGCGCCAGCAGCGCGATCAAAATGGTCGTAATTACATTCTGCAGTGCCCCGGAGCTTTTCGTTCCCTTGATATTGGTAAACATTACATAAACAACGAGAATATACGCGGCCGCCATCTGGGGAATAAAGGGAAAAATATAATTGATGAAATTCCCGAAGCCCAGCGCGAACAGTCCGCACGACATAGCGTATCCCAGCCAGAAGCCCCAGCCACAGATAAAGCCGATGATGCTGTTGCCCGTCGCCTCCTTCACGTAAACGTAGCCGCCGCCGGCCTTTGGCACAACCGTTACCAGCTCCGCAAAGGACAGGCCCGTAAACACGGCTGCAATCCCCGCAAGAAAAATAGCCAGAGAGGCGCCCGGCCCCGCCGTTTCATAGCTTGTGCCCGCAAGCACAAAAATGGCGGAACCAATCATTGTTCCGATACTGATCATCAGGGCAGAATACATTCCTAATGTTCTATCCAGCTTTTCTTTCATAAAATCCCATTCCTCCCTACGCTATACTTATTTATTTATATCTCGTTGACGGAAATCACGCCCTTAATCTCCTGCAGAAGTCTCAGGTATGTCTCCTTATTTGTTCCCCTTGGTATTTGAAAGGTCGTCACAATCTGATAACACTGTCCCTTGGCTTTTGGTTTATCCACGGCAAAGGTATCCATCAGGCATTTATCCTCCTTAATCCTTCGTGATACGGCCGTAATCGCCTTTCCGGTATCCACTTCAATATAAACCGTCATATATCGCGAATGTCGATAAACAATATCCTCAATATAAGGCACAAAGTGCACTCCCACCAGCCAAAACAGGGTCAGAATCACCGCGCCGTCTATAAAGCCGATTCCTACTGCAAGACCTACACAGGCACATGTCCATATGCTGGCTGCAGAGGTCAATCCCTTAATCTGATGTCCGGATACCAGAATCGATCCGGCTCCCAAAAAGCCCACGCCGCTGATCACCTGCGCCGCTATCCTTGAGATGTCCAACCGTCCGGGATAAAGCACCTCCAAGTACTGCTCCATCAGCATCACCATGGTCGCGCCAAGGCATACGGTAATCGTCGTTCTCGCACCGCCGCCGCGACGCTTGACGCCTCTGTCAATACCGATAACCGCACCTGTTATCAATGAGACTGCTATTCTTATCAGTATATTCTCCCATGTCCATTCGGAAAACAGGGTCAGAAACATATAATAACCATACCTTTCTTGTTCATAGATTTACGGAGTCAAATGTCTGCAAGCAGTCACTTGGTTCGTTGCTCACGGGAATTAATGCATTAGCAAACTATTAAGAAAGTCTCATTCACCTTCTCAAAATCAGTTCCGCAGTATTTTGTGCAATCTGTTTCATGGAAAAAATCCGCAAAAAATACTCGTATCCCAATTTAATTCTAGCAGAATTTTCCGTGCGTTGCAAATATAACGTCTGATTCCGAAGCAATTTATGTTTTCATGCTAAATTACAGTCTGATGAAATCAAAAACCCCGTCGCAAGTAACGGGGCATCAAATTTGAAACGCCCAAAAGGGCGGAGTATTAGATCTTCGCGGCAGTCGCCAAATGTCTGCAAGCAGTCACTTGGCTCGTTGCTCGCGGGAATAAATGAACCATTTTCGCAAGACTACGAAAATGGTCCTAATGTCGGTAAGCTCAATTGGCCCATAAACAACATAGGTAAGTAAAACTGACCACATGTTGATTTCTTAAGCTTTCCTACTGTAAATGAGCAGCTTAACCGCTTCCTCAATCTGTTTATCGCTTACATGCATAGGTATATCCCGCTTTCCGAAAAGCGCTTTCAAATCCCTGTTATCCAGCGTTATAACATGTTCCTGCTCATTCTCCGGAGACGGGATTGCGTACGCATCCATTTCCTTTTCCAATTCGTTCAGCTGGCACATAACGTCGGTTATCCGGGCTTTTCCAAGGCTCACGGCTTCAAGCAGCTCTTCATAATTCTCCGTGATGCGATAACTTTCGGGAATATCTGAAAATACTTTCTGCGGATCATCTGCAATACCTGACTCATTACCATTCCCATAGACGTATCGGTTATCCTTGATATTCCGATCCAGAAAATTTAATGTCTGTGTTATTTTTCCTCCCTCTACCGTTATAATGAGTTTTGCCATAATAATCTCCTTTCCCATTCCTAATGTGCGGATACCGGTTGCAATGTATTTGTCTGTAATTATACCACATCTGTGCCAAATAGAATATTCAAAATCAAAATGGTGAAATATTGATGTTTTTCTATTGCCGCAGCAACTCCCTTAACCGGCTCACCCCATCCGTCAGAACTTCTAACGATGGAGGTGTTGTTACGGAAATCCGGATAGCTTTTTCGGGCTCCTTGTTTCCTACGGAAAAACGCTCCGCTCCGTAAACCTCTACCCCCGCCTGTCTGGCACAGATTTCAAAGCTTTTGCCTGTAAAGTGTTCCGGTAATTGTATGTATCGAAGTGGTGCAATGGGTTTACTTGGCATAACAAATCCATCCAATATTTTATTAATGACAAGATTCCGTTCCATAATACCTTTTTGTCGTTCTGCAAGGATTTCGTCAGCGACACCATCCTCAATCAATGCGGCAGATACCGTTGCAAGCAGTGGTGAAATCGAAATATTCATGGAATACAATGCTGTCACCAATTTTTTATGGAATTTATCAGGCACATGAATAAAAGCCGTTCTGAGTCCCGGTGAAACGGTTTTTGAAAGGCTTGCTATGTAAACCACCTGCTCCGGTGCAAAGGACGCAATGGGCGGCATCGGATTTTTCTCCAAAAGATTATTTATGCCATCTTCTATAACGAGAAGATTTTCCTCCTCGGCCACTCTGGCAATCCTTTTCCTTGTTTCAAGGGACATAATGTGTGCCGTCGGATTTTGATAATCGGGTATGACATAAAGACCTTTTATATTTTCGTTCCGGACCGCGTAGCGGATTCCCTCCTCTGTCATTTCATTGTTATCGCTCTGAACAGGTAACAAGTGGATTCCGAACAGCTTTGCCGCCGTTTTCACACCGGGATAGGTCATTGGATCTGTCCCGATTTTGTCATGGGTTTCAAAGCATGCTCCCAGCGCCGCCATAAGAGCATTCTGCCCTCCTGCTGCCGGAATAATATGTTCCATATCCGTATAAAATCCCGATTTCTGCAGCCATGCCACGCCTGCCTTGCGCTGTCTTTTTGTGCCTTCGGGCGCCCCATAGGAAAAGAGATTCAAGGCATCCGGTTTCTTCATCAGGTTTTCCGTATATTGCTTTACCTTTCGATTGCTTGTTACAAACGGAACAATCGCTCCCATTTCAATCATATGCGAATCTTCTTTTCCGCAGAGCAGCACCGGCTCGGCAGTAGCATCGGAAGAAACATAAGTACCCTTGCCAACAGATGCCGAAAGCAGACCCTTCTGTTCACATAATATATAAACCTTTGATATTGTACTCAAA
>CAMWYL010000071.1 GCA_947178465.1 uncultured Lachnospiraceae bacterium
ACCGGACAATGTGATGTGATGCTGGCTGGCGGTGCGTTTGCTGTGCTCTGTCCAATTGGAATTGCCGAATTGCGGCAGATGCAGTCATTGATCACTGAAACGGTTCCTGCGAGAGCCTGTATTCCCTTTGATAAGCACAGGAGTGGTTTTGTGATGGGAGAAGGGGCCGGTGTTCTTGTGCTTGAAGATCTGGAGCATGCAAGAAAGAGAAATGCACATATTTACGGAGAGTTGATTGGATACGGCTGTACAAATGACGCGTATCATGTTACTGCGTCAAGAGAGGATGGGGAGGCCGCAGCGAAAGCTATGGAACTGGCGATGGAAAATGCAGGGGTTTCCCCGAAACAGATATCCTATATCAACGCGCATGGAACCAGTACCTACTATAATGATCTGTATGAAACACGAGCGATCAAAAAGGCATTTGGTCAATATGCCTATGATATTCCAATTAGTTCCACAAAGTCTTTGATTGGACATACACTTGCCGGTTCCGGGGCTATGGAAGCCATAGTATGCCTGCTTTCCATGAGGGATTCTTATCTTCATGTGACGGCCGGACTGCAGGAAACAGGGGAAGAGTGTGATCTTGATTACATAAAGGGTACAGGAAGGCAGCAGGCAGTGGAAATGGCCATGAGCAATTCCTTCGGATTTGGCGGGCACAATTCCATATTAATTTTTAAGAAGTATGAGGAGCAGACATGAACAGGATTATATTGATGATGATAAGAAATATATGGAAGGTGTCGGGGGCGTACTGGAAACTCTGTCATTATGCAAAACATACGGAAGGATATACGGAGGAAGAAAAGTACAGACATATCTGGTATATTTTTCAGACAGCGATCCGGTCAGGGAATATTGATCTGAAAGTTTATGGCCAGGAGAATATTCCAAAAGAAAACGGCTTTATGCTTTATGCAAACCATCAGGGGATGTTCGATATACTGGCGGTTGTTGCGACTTGTGACAATCCCATTGGTGTGGTATTGAAAAAGGAGCTTTACGGAATCCCCTTCCTGAAACAGCTTGTAGACTGTACGTTTTCATTTCCAATGGAACGTGAAAATGTAAAGCAGTCCCTGACAGTAATCCAGAACGTGATCCGGGAGGTCAGGAAGGGACGGAATTATCTGATTTTTCCGGAAGGAACAAGGAGCAGGAAGGGAAATCAGATGTTGGAGTTTCATGCAGGCAGTTTTAAATGTGCCGAGAAAACAAGATGCCCGGTTGTGCCGATTGCCCTCATTGATGCCTATAAACCGTTTGACCAAAAGGGCAGCAGGCAGGTTGAGGTGCAGATCCATTATCTGCCGCCTGTTTATTATGAAGAATATCAGGGATTGTCCACCGCTCAATTGGCGGAGCTGGTTCGTTCGAGGATAGCTGAGACAATCGGATCATGTGATGGAAAAACTATATAGGGGAACTGTCATGGTACATCATGTGCTATGGCAGTTTCCTTTTTTAATGATTCATAAACATATTTCAAACACAGCGTAAATAGATGACTGTTATACTTTCCGTAAATTGAACCGGGAGGAATAATTATATAGATTGGAAAAAGAAATGCTGTATAGATATATTTGCGGATATTCTGTTTCTGTTTTTGACAGGAGCTGTGATCGGCTGTCTCTATGAGGTTGTCCTGCATCTTGTCACACATGGAGAGCTTGTCAACCGCGGAATTCTTCATGGACCATGGCTTCCAATCTACGGTACGGGGTGCATTATCATGGTCGGTTTTGGCTTTGCCGGATGTCTGTTTGTGTATGGGCTTCTTTCGGTTCTGAAAAAGATCTATGGACGGATACCAGACAAAGTGAAAAAGAGAATTGCGCTGGTTCTTCTCGTTGTTTTTCTGGTTGATGTACTGGTATCGCTTATTTGTCCGAATATGGGAGTAGGAATTACGCAGATTGCGGCTTAATTAATAATTCAGAAACACAATTTAAGCAATTCCCAAACAAACACATTGTAGGATAGACATAGTTCAGACAGATATCATGCAAATAAAAGGAAGGGAGACAAAAAACATGGCAAAATCTAAGTTAGTAAAAGTAAATGAAAAAATCGCAGAAGGAGTAGTCGGCGGCTACAAGAAAATTGAAGAAGGGGTAGTGAACGGCTACAAAAAGATTGAGGAAGGAGCAGTTGGTGGGTTTAATAAGATTGCGGATAAGTTCGTGGATAGTTTCCTGACGAAAGAAGGTGAGTCCGTAGAAGAAGCAAAGGCCAGACTGGCAGCAGAGCAGAAAGAGAGAGAAGCAAAGAGTGCTGCGGAGTGGAAGGAACAACAGAGGAGGCAGCATACGCCGGTGGGAGCGAACATACAGAAAGCAGAAGCCGCCAGATCGGAGTCAAGAAAAAAAGCAGGTCTTGAATGATGAAGAGAAGTACGTGGGAATAAAAATCTGTGACATGGTTTGTAGCCGGGAAACAGGCGGCTGAATCAAAATAAACTTTCAAATTAATATATCAGAAACAAAAGCGAAACATTAGGCAAACAAAACAATGGTATTATCTTTTCACCAAATGAACAACACAATTAAAAAAAGAAAGGCAGGTATTTATTATGAAAAAGAGTACATTTGTATCAATGATCCTGGGAACCATCGGAGGAATTTTGTTTGCACTGGGAATGTGCATGGGGCTGGTAGAGCAATGGAATGCACGCAGGGAAGGCATTGTTATGGGAGTGATCGGCCTGGTTGTATTACTCATCATGGTAGCAGTGTGGAGGAAAATGGAAAATAAGGAACCCATCAAGCTGTCGGGAAAGGCAATCGGTGCAACGCTGATCGGGATTGTCGGTGCGCTACTGCTGGGTGTGGGCATGTGCCTGACAATGGTATGGAGCGGCTACATGGTGGTTGGCATCATAGTCGGGATTGTTGGAATCGTTGTCCTGCTCTGCCTGATTCCGTTTATTAAAGGTCTGAAATAATTGCGGGTGGAATGTGCAGTGGAAAACAAATCTGCTGCGCATTTCTATCGTTTGTTCATAGAATGTTCACAAAGCGCAAACAAAACACAAACAATAGCAGAGTATAATACAAAAAACCGGAATGCAGAATGTAACCAATAGATGCAGGGAGGCGGACTCATGGACTTACAAAATATGAAAAAGATTTTAAAGAAGATTTTTATGCTTCCGCCGATTCCGACGCTGCTGGTTTCCATCCCATGCTATGTGTTTGTAATTTATGTGCTGTCAAACGGTGGGATGCATCCGGTGATTTCTTACGCTGCATACATCCTGTCGGCATACGCGTTGATCATTACCTGCACCGGGACGCCCGGCATAATAAAGGGGCTGCGGACATGGATAACGAATCACCCCTGACAAGGAGGCTGCTTGGTTTTTCATTGATAAAAAGATTTGTAGGGGAGGTTTCTTTCCGGACGGAGGTCTCTCTGTATCAGGGGCTTTTTATCAATATCATATATATAGGCATCAAACTCTTTTCGGGGATTTATTACCGCTCCATTTGGTTTGTTGCGCTTTCCATATATTATATCTTTCTTGCGGCGATGCGCTCTTCACTGCTCCATTATACGCGGAGGCAAGGCACAGGGAAAGATATGGCTTCTGAATGGAGGAGGTACCGTCTCTGCGGGATCATCCTGCTGTTCATGAATCAGGCGCTGATAGGAATTATCGTCCTTGTGGTATACCAGAACAGCGGGTTTGAATATCCGGGGCTGCTCATTTACGCAATGGCACTGTATGCCTTTTATGCAGCGATCACGGCAGTGATGAATGTTGTGAAATTCAGGAAATACGGCAGCCCGATCATGTCCTCGGCAAAGGTGATCAACCTTACGGCGGCGCTGGTATCAATGCTTTCGCTGGAAACCGCCATGATGGCACAGTTCGGTACAGGAGATGATGCTTCTTTCCGGCAGATCATGTCAGCCTGCACCGGCGCGGGCGTGAGCATGATCGTTGTGGGGATGGCAGTTTATATGATCATAAGGTCAACAAAAATATTGAAGCAAATATATAAAGAACAAGGAGGGATGCCTGATGATAAACATTCTTGTAGTGGAAGATGATGTAAAATTGAACCAGATCGTGTGTACCTACTTAAATGACAGCGGGTTCCAGGCGAAGGGATGCCTGAATGCCAAAGATGCCTATGACGAGATGTATAACAATCTGTACGAGCTGATCATTTCCGATATTATGATGCCGGAGATTGACGGGTTTGAGTTTGCACAGACAGTCAGACGTGTAAATAAGACAATCCCCATCCTGTTCATGTCGGCAAAAGATGATTTACCTTCTAAACAGAAAGGGTTCCAGCTTGGGATAGATGATTACATGGTAAAGCCCATTGAGCTGGACGAACTCCTGCTTCGTGTCAGGGCGCTCCTGCGCAGGGCGAATATCGAAATGGAGCGGAAGATCACCGTGGGTAATCTGGTGCTGGATGCCGATGGTATGAGTGCGGAGATTGATGGCGAGGAGATAAACCTCACCACAAGGGAGTTCAATATCCTGTATAAATTATTGTCTTACCCGAAAAAGACTTTTTCCAGGGCACAGCTCATGGATGAGTTCTGGGGCGTGGACAGTGACACCAGCCTGCGGGCGGTGGACGTGTATGTGACAAAGCTGAGGGACAAATTATCAGAATGTGACGGTTTTAAGATCGTGACAGTAAGGGGACTTGGATATAAGGCGGTATTAATGTGAAATTAGAAATTTCACAATCCTGATTTGAGTGCCTGCTAAAGCAGGCAGATGGGAGTTAGTGTGAGAAAGAAGAGTGTCAGCCATAATAACAAGGTGAAAAGAATACGACTCATATTGTCCCTGTTTGCGACTTATACGGTGGTTTTGCTCCTGATGTCAGGGGTGCATACAGGTCTGCTGGTGCTGATGGGCAGATTTCAGTGCGGGGAAGTTGTCCAGTCTGCTGTGGCTATAGGGTATTGGGGAATGGTGGCGGCAGGCATCACATGGTTTGCAGTGGGAAGGATAAGGGATACTTATGAAATCCCCATGCAGCAGCTTGCAGAGGCTACGTCAAAGGTGGCTGCTGGAGATTTTTCGGTGTATATCCCAACACTCCATACCGCAGACAAGTTGGATTATGTGGATGTCATGATCAAGGATTTTAATAAGATGGTGGAGGAACTTGGGAGCATTGAAACATTGAAAACAGATTTTATTTCCAATGTGTCCCATGAGATGAAAACTCCTATTGCCATCATGAAGAATTATGCAGAGCTGCTTCAGGCAGACAGGATAGAGGACGGGCAGAGAAAGGAATACGCAGAGTCTATTGAGAACGCCGCAACACGGCTTTCAAATCTGATTGGCAATATTCTGAAACTGAACAAACTGGAAAACCAGAGGATCATGCCGGAAGCAGAGGATTATAATGTATGCGGACAATTATGTGAGTGCGTTCTGCAGTTTGAAGATGCTTGGGATGAGAAAGGGATTGAACTGGAAGCAGAAATTGAAGATGTGGCAATGGTAAGGGCGGACGAAGAGCTGATGGAGCTGGTGTGGAACAACTTGCTTTCCAATGCGATAAAATTTACGGAACCGGGAGGCAGCATCACCGTCAGCCAGACATCGGATGAGAATTACATCAGGGTTTCCGTATCCGATACAGGCTGCGGTATGAGTCAGGAGAGCATGAAACATATTTTTGATAAATTCTATCAGGGCGATACTTCCCATTCAAAAGAAGGGAACGGGCTTGGGCTGGCACTGGTAAAGCGGGTGCTGGAGCTTATGGACGGGGATATCCGGATTGCCAGCGAGGAAGGGAAGGGGAGTACCTTTACAGTCACACTGCCGGTGGACGGTGTGTATGAGAAACGGGAGGTGTAAGCTCATGGATCATGAGGGAAGACTGCAGAAAGATTTTGTAGGGTATGAGTATAAGGAAGTGCATACGGAAGACAGCAGGTTTTCATTCCTGCTTGACGGATATGAAAATTTCGGGTGGGAGCCGGATGAAAATCTGCCTGAAAACGGGAAGGACAGGAATCCGGTTTCACAGCAGAAGATGGTGCTTCGGCTGAAACGGAACCGTAAGATTGTCAACAAAATGGAACTGACAAGGCTTGAGCGGAATTTTGAAGCGTGTGTCAATGAAATAGATAAACTGGAAAAGGAAAAGACTTCTGTGGCAACAGTGTATGCGCTTGTATTAGGCATTATCGGGACAGCATTTATGGCAGGATCAACCTTTGCGGTGACGGCGCAGCCATCAAATTATATTTTGTGTATCATTCTTGCCGTGCCGGGATTTTTGGGATGGATATTCCCGTATTTTCTCTATAAAAAGATTGTAGGCAAACAGACAGAGCGGGTGACGCCATTGATAGAAGAAAAGTACGATGAAATTTATGAGATCTGTGAGAAAGGAAATAAGTTGCTATATTAAAGGTGGATGCTTTCATGCAAGGCGCAAGAGAGTGTGTCAGAAATATGTCTGATGCTCTTTTTGCAGCCTGGCATTTATGGACAGGAGTCATCAGTGGAAAATCGAAAAGGGCGATATAATATTGAAGGTTGGAAGTTCTTCTGAGGATATCAGGCTTAACGATACCTTCACAATTACAGATAATACATGGATCGATGGTCAAACAAGGGCGTTTTACGGAAAAGCTGCTGAGTGCTTATAAACTGTTTGATTTTTCAGGATCCAAATGTGACAGCATTTGCTGGCTGAACAATAACTGCCGGGTAAGGAGGTTAAGAAGTTTCTCCTCCGATTCCTGGCAGCAGTTGTCCAGCCATTTTTGTATTACAGCAGTCAGGCCGGCAATAAAAAATGTCTGGCTGTATTCGTATTCTAATGGGTCATTTATTTCGGATTGCCGCATGAATTTTTGAAGACTGCTGTCGGAATATTACAACAGTGCATAATCAAAGATTTTAGGCCGCTGCTGGCTGGAAAAGTATATCCGGTAAAAATCCTGATGTTCTTTGATAAATGAAAACAAATGCAAAAAACATTCCCGGAGAGAGTAATCCTGCCCATGGGCTGTAAAAAAAATGGTCTTAAAGTAATGAAACATATCAGACTCTATGCACTGCATTAATGCATAAATATCCTCATGATGCAGGTAAAAAGTAGTACGGTTGATGTCTGCCGAACGGCAGATTTCCTTAACTGATATTTTTGAAATGTCATTTTTCTTCAGTAATTCTAAAAAAATGTTTCGGATTTTTCTTTCAGTCTGCTGAAAGCGCAGGTTATTTTTTGAATTCATAAATCTTTCCATCCTTTTGCCAGAGTAAATTCTGTCATCTCACTACTGCGCATAACTGCACAGTATAATGTGGGTAATAAATTCTATTAACTCAACACAGGGTGATATATTGATGATTGTACTACTGTTAAGTTCAATTTACAATAGGATTATCAAAAAGGTAGAGGGTGACAGATATGGAAAAAAATGAACAGATGCTTCAAAAAGGCTCTTTTTTGCAACTGGTGATTAATCTTTGCGTGCCTGCGATCGTAATCATGCTGGTGATGGTTATTTACAATATGGCAGACACTTATTTTATCGGAAAGACGGGAGATCCCTGTAAAATTGCGGCAGTATCTTTGTGCGGCCCGGTGTTCAGTATCTTATCCGGCCTTGGCACGCTTCTTGGAAGCGGGGGATGTACGGTGATATCTCTGGCGCTGGGGAAAAAAGAATATCAGAAGATCAAAGCCTGCACCAGCCTGTGCTGTTATGGTTCCCTGGCAATTGGATTGCTTTTTTCTGTTGCAGTGCTTGTAAATCTGGCAGGCATCAGCAATGCAATTGGGGCAAATGCGGACACGATGGAGTATACTTGTACCTATCTGCGGATTTTGGCTTTGGGTGGTCCGATTATTTTATTCGGTAATGTCTTTAATAACCTGATCCGCGCGGACGGTTCTGCCCGAGAGTCCATGATATCCAACGGGCTGGGCACCATTGTCAATATCATTCTGGATCCGGTTCTGATTCTGGGGGCTGGCATGGGAGTCGCCGGGGCAGCGGCGGCGACAGTGGCCGGAAACATGGTCAGTTTCCTGTATCTGATTTGGTATGTGATGAAAAAGCAAAAAGCATTTTCGCTGGATTTCAGGGATCTGTCTTTGGAAAAAGAGGTAGTCATTCCCATAGTGACATTAGGGATTCCATTGGCCTGTAGTACGATATTAATGAGCTTTTCACATATGTTCATGAATCATATACTGGCAGGATATGGATCCGTTGCAGTGGCGGCAAGCGGAGTGGCAGGCAAAGTATCCATGGTGATAACCATGCTCGCCATGGGACTGTGTATGGGAATGCAGCCTGCTATCTCCTATAACTGCGGGGCAGGTGAATTCGGAAAAATGTACAGGATCGTGCGCAATCTGGGGATCATGACAGTCATCATAGGGAGTCTGCTGACAGCAGGATGCCTGATTGGAAAAAGTTATTTGGTAGCGATGTTTATAGAACATGAGGAAGTGGCCAGACTAGGCGAAAGGATGGTGGCAGCCTTTATGCTGATGGGGCCATTTTATGGGCTGTACCAGCTATGTACCACCTTTCTGCAGTCCACTGGAAAAGCATCCTATGCTACAGTGGTGGCGCTGCTTGGCAAAGGTATCATTTATCTGCCCGTGCTGTTCGGGCTAAATGCGCTGTTCGGATTAAATGGCGTGATTTACACGGCGCCGCTTACAGATATGCTGTCGTTGTTGGTGGGAGCTGGGCTGTGTTTTATATGGAACAGAAAGTTGGCGGGTAACAGCATTATTGCGGAAAGTAGTGAAGCATCTCAGATACAATGAAACAAATATTTGAAGTATTTTAAATAAAATATTTCATCAAGGAAACTGTGAATGTTGATGTAAAAGCAAGCGAAGACAATACAGGCAAAGCATCGTTTAGAGATGTAACAACAGTTTTGTCGAAAACCCCATATATCTGGACCATTGCACTGGCTCTGTTTGCTAATAACTTTGTGGTAAATATGGGTGTGAACACTTACTATGTGGGCATACCTTCATGGAGGGGGACGGTATTGTTATTCCATATAGTGACGGATTGGAAACAATAATTGGTAAAAACGTGTACCTTAATATGATCCACGCTGCAAGGAAGTATCTGTACCTTACCACACCGTATCTGATTTGTGACCATGAGCTTATGGGGGCGTTGAAGTTGGCGGCAAAGCGAGGAGCTGATTCGGAGCGGGGTGAAAATCTATGAATATACACCGGGATTTGTCCATGCAAAGAGCATGATATGCGATGCCAAATTTGCCATATGCGGGCACGATTATTCTGGATTATGGGTCTTTGGTACATCATCTTGAGTGTGCAGCATGGATGTATCATGTGGACTGTATCGCTGACATGAAGGAAGACTTTATGGAAATGCTGTCTGCATCTGAACAGATAACGCATAAGGAAGCGAAGCTGCGGCCGTGGTTTAGTCTTCCGGCAGAGGTAATGAGAATATTTACTCCATTGCTGTAAAGTAAAAGCTACCTGCCATTTTATTGGTGGGTATTTTTTTGTTGGAATTAATATTTCTCAAACAAATCTGAAACGCTGGATAAACAATTAACCTGTAAAATATCAATATCAAAGGAAAATCAGCAGAAAAGGAGTGATTTTAATGGATGGAGCATTACAGAAGAAATTTATAGGATATGAGTATAGGGACATCACGGTGAAAAAGACCATGCAATCCATTTATGCAGATAGTTTTGGGAACTTTGGATGGATTGCGGAAGGCATCGGAGAAGCTGCCGGAAAAGTGGATTCTGTGGTCATGAAGTTCAAGCGTGACAGGAAAATCAGGAATAAATCGGAGTTGACCAGACTGCAGAGGCAGTTTGAAGCCTGCACTGCAGAGATTGTTTCTTTGGAAAGGTCAAAGGTCACGAAAGCGGCAGGTGTCGCATATGTGGTGGGAGTGCTTGGCTGTGCATTTATGGCAGGTTCTGTATTTGCGGTAATAGCTGGAAATATTCCCATGTGCGTGATCCTTGCAGTGCCGGGATTCCTTGGATGGATAGTCCCATACCCCATATTCAGGAGTATCAGTTCAAAAAGGACAGAAGTGGCTGATCCGTTAATTGACCAGAAGTATGACGAGCTTTATAGCGTGTGTGAAAAAGCAAATGCTTTATTGAACTAAGTAGTTTCTGCTGATAAGGCAGCAACAGGGCAAAAGGCTCCGTATGTTTTGCATGGTCAGTACACTTAGAACAGAAAAATAAGAAAAACCTTCGTTTTTGTATTGTCAGCAAAGATACAGGTTTTTATTGTCTTGGGTTACGGGGTTCACGAAGCGGTTTCTGTAATATATATAAAATTAATATTTCACAAACAATTCTCAAGCACTTCTTAAACAAATGGGGTGTAAGATCACTATGTAAATCAGAAAAACAAAAAATCTGTAATTAGTGCAAACGGAAAGGAGATCAAGACATGAAAAAAGGCTTAATAATCGGAGCAATAGGGAGCGTGTTGACAGCTGTCGGGGTTGCTGTCGCAGTCCGGATACGAAAAGTCAGAAAATACGCAAGTCCACAGGCATGATCGAATCGTAAAAGGATTTACAATTCCAGTTTGCAGGCGCAAACTGCTCGCAAACGCTTTGCTTTTTGCTCGTATCGCCGCTTGGAAAGCAGCGGCTCAATTCAAAGCTGACAGACAACGAAAGGAGAAAGAAAATGAATGCGATTGAGATTAAAAATCTTTCAAAGAGCTTTCGTGGGCTCTACGCAGTGGACCATCTTAATATGACCGTCCCTGTGGGAGCAATCTACGGCTTTATCGGGGAAAACGGATCCGGTAAATCCACCACGGAAAAGCTGATCTGCGGACACCTGGTGCCGGATGCGGGTGATATCAGGCTGTTCGGTAAGGACTACACCGATGCAGGTGTCCGCATCCGGGTAGGTGCCTTGATTGAAAACGCTGGGTGCTTCCCCGGTTCCAGCGTCTGGGACAACCTGATGATGCAGGCCATCAACCTGGGGCTCAAAAACCAGGGAGAGGAAATCGAGAGGGTGCTTCGCATTGTCCGCATGGAGGACTCTGCACGGATCAAATTCAAGAGCTGTTCCCTGGGCATGAAGCAGCGTATCGGCATCGCAATGGCGCTTTTGGGGGATCCTGCCTTGCTGATCCTTGATGAGCCCATCAATGGGCTTGACACGGACGGCATGCGGATCATGCGGGAGATCCTTGTGGATATTACTAAAAATTACGGCTGTACGGTACTGATATCCTCCCATATCCTGGGTGAGCTTGAGAAGATCGCCACCCACTACGGCATTATCCGCCAGGGCAGGATGATCCAGGAGATCTCCGCAGAGGAGATGGATGGGCGCGCACAGGTCTTTGTGTCGCTTAAGACAAAGGATATGCAGTGGGCGTTGTGAATCCTGCAAAAGAAGTTCCCGGATGTACGATCTGAGGACGGGTATCTGCGGGTTTACGATGTGGATGAC
>CAMWYL010000072.1 GCA_947178465.1 uncultured Lachnospiraceae bacterium
CTTTTATTCTTATCAGCCCCTATACCTTCGCGGCGGAATACAGACACTGAATGAAAATGAATTGTGTGAACTTGATTATTTGGCTGAATTATTGGCAGAGCCCGATAAAAACATGGAGCAAATAGAGCATTTGCGGGCTACAAATGAAAAGCTGTCTGATTTGACAAATAATACACAAAACATCTACTATGATACTTTTAAATAGTATACCGGATTTACAATTCCCAATGTCTATCAGGAATATAATACCAATCTCATGCTTCAATAAAAAACTTATTCAATCATGGAAGCACAATTCTACAACTTATCATTTCTCGAAGCATTATAGAAGCGCAAGCAACACTCAAAACTGCCTGCCACGTAAAAAAGGCTTTCGGAGAAATCCCCGAAAGCCTTGATTTTACTGAATAAATTATAATCACTCAATGATAGATGCAACCCTGCCTAAACCTACAGTACATCCACCCTCACGGTTTTATGAGGGAGAACCTTGTGTGACAGATGGTGTATTCTTGGGGGACTGTCATCACATTTTCTGAAAATATCATTTTTCTCTTTTTTCAAAAATTTTGCATCCGATTTGCAACTACGCACAATTATTGGCTAATTCTCTTTTTCTTGTAGCGTCTGTCCCGATTACTTCCAACCACTTCAATATAATCTGAAAGACCCTGCAAAGTAACTTTCGTGCGGCTTTCTTTCAAATCCGGCAACTCACAAAAATCCCAAATCCCATACTCTTTTCCTTGTTTCTCCAAATACCATCTGCAATTTTAGGATTATGCGGTACAGATTCATGTTTCTCATATACCCGTTCATCCGTAGGTACGCGTTTTGACCAAGATCCCATATTAAATATAACGATTCAATCTTCAAATATGGATACCTGAACCAGCACACCCGTTGCATAATCTTTATGATTAACCGCCTTTTCGCCAAAAGTTCCTACCAATGAAAGATGTATCTCTACACATCAATCCATAACTTGCCTTAATTCTCAGTCATAAATCCCCATTGCACACCAAATTTATCAATGAAATTGCCGGCCAATTTGCTGTAAGGTAATTCTTCAAAAGGGTCTATGATTTTACATTTACCTTTAAAACATTCATAGCAGGAAAGAAGTTCTTCAACACTTTTAAACATGACAATTAGATGAATGGCACAATCAAGAGATTTTTCCTTGTTACCAAATCTGTCATTTAAAAAAACCTGTTGACCATGAATATACATAACAGCATGGGCTATCCCATTATCATTTTGGGAATCATCAGGCGCGTAATCATGATTTCGTATAATGGTTTCAGCTTTTGTATGAAACGCCTTTTCATATAAAGTAATTGCTTCTTCACAATCTCCACAAAAGTGCAAGTGCGGTATTATCATAATTTTATCTCCTCAACTTTCGGTTTGTAATCATAGTATTTCGTTTCCGGAAGGAACTGATATGAAACGGTCAGCTGACAATGTTTACATAATTTGTCCGGCCTGTGAATTTTAATTACCTTTACAATCATACTCAAGCCTTTTCAATTCATCCTCTAATACATCAGCAAAGCCCTGAATTGGGTCTGCAAGTGATTCCGCATAGTCAAGGGCTTGTTTATTATTCTTGTACTCTAACGGAGCTTTACGAACCTGCAAAGCAGTTTTAAGTACATCAGGAACCGGACACAGGTTGTTTTCCAAGGCCCATTCAGCCGCAGCGGTTTTCGCAATGATTTTTCCGGTGCGCAGGGTATACAGGCATCGGGCAATATCCAACATCCAACCGAATGAGTATAGGCTATGTTCCGTCTTCTGTACATATTTTCTTATGGTTTCATAATGATGTTTTATATCGGCATACAAATCGCTTAAATTCGGCGCACTCAACCAACTGCGAACATCTCGACCGTACAATAAAATGCCGCTTTCAATCAGCTCTGCCATACCAAAACTGTCAAACCTATATGTATCGGTAATTCTTTCACCGCCGGTACCCCAATAGACCACTCGGTCGGAGAATCCCGATATGAAAGCATCCAGCGTCAGCATTCCACCCTCAAATGATCGATAATATGGATTACCAGGCTCTTTTTCAAGCATTGTTTGACGGAGATTTACAAGCTTTTGTGCCTGTTCTTCAGATATCTGCCTGTTCGTTAAGACAAGAATATCAATATCGCTCCACCCCGATCTGAAATCATCCAACACCGAGGAGCCATACAAATAAATTGACGGTTCACAGTCTGACAAAATGCTGTTGATTTCATGGATCATCTTATTTATGGCCTTCTGACGTTCGCAGCGTTCAGAACCGGCGGGATGAAGGATGTATTTCCGGTTCGGATATCCCATAGTTTTAACAAGGGCATCTTCGATAAATCCATACTTTTCATAAAGCGCTCTCGGCGCAATACCTTTCTCATCATCGGCACGAAAAGTGCAGACTGAAATCTCCCCGGTTCTATCCAGGTTTTGGAGCGCTTCGTTCATAAGCATTGAAGCGACGCCGCGGCGGCGGTGATCAGGAGAAACGCCAAGACAGCAAATCATATTATGCCCTCTGGAGAAAAGCATGACGCCTGCAATCTCGTCGCCGACCTTAACACAGATGGCTTGCCGCTTATCCATGAACTTAAGAACGGCAGCTTTGTGCTCGTCCTGCTTCTCCTGAGTCTCCGGACCGGGAAAATTCCGGCTGAGCTGATTCACAAGCCGCATCCAATTTTCAATATCTTCAGGCATACCGTAAAACAGCTGCATGTTTTTCCTCCGTTCTCCTGATAATCCTTTCAACTCAATGTTATATATATTTTCAGACATATAAAACTGCTTACCAATCAGCATATCCTATTATAACTTATTATCTGATTTTTCTTCCCTTATTTTTGCCCTTATAATGTGTAATAACAAGGGTACACTTCAGTAACCGGTTAAGATTATGACAAAATCAAATTATGGTTTCGTTATCTGCCAATTTAACAACATCATTTGTTAAAAAGCAACTTCTCCTAATCGCATATATATATCCATGTCATTCCTTCCATAGCCCACAAGTCCTTGTTTTTGATTATACCATCTCCACCCTATATCTGCCACTATAAAATACAGGAGCACAGCAACTGCCATGCACCACATTTCTTATCGTTTCAATGACTTCTCAATCTTTTGTTTCTGACCTTTCAAATCATTCTGCTCATCATACAAATCATTGCGCTCTTTACAGATTTCTTTCATGCGCTCCAACTGCACCTTACTCCTTCCCGGCAATCCGGCTCTATCTTCTTATATTCCCCGGTCAGACTACGGATTGTATTATTGTTTCCCTTTATTTGCTCCGACAAGCATACCCGGTCTGTCAGATTTTGCACTTCTTTATTCGTTTCGTAGAGGTCTGTTTCTGTCACGATTTACAAATGCAAACCGAGGACAGGCAGCACAGAGCAAAGGGAACGGGCAAAGCAGACGATAATTGCGGAAATACGGAAAAAGAGTTCAGGCAAAATTTAATGGAATCGTGTGTGCATTTATGATAAGATAATAGCGTTGAACAATTCAGCAAATTTCAATTTTGAGGTAGGAGGTATTTCGTATGACTGATCTTGCCATTCGCTTTCTTAACGATGAGGATGAACCGGTTACACAAGAGGCAGTGGATAAATTGGTGCATAAAATTCGAAAGAACCGGATTTCATCTGCATATTTATCCTTAGACGAGTATGGAGAGGAAGATTTTCTTTCGGTGGATATTGATAACGGTTGGGCAGCACTTGCATTTAACTCTTGGGACGAGGAAGGAAACGCTCATATGTATCAGCCCGTCAACTCTGAATATGAAGAATCTCAAGCGGATGCTCCCGTATTCATTGGTGGTCAGACTCCGGTTCTTAAGCGAAATGCACTGAATGATTTGAACTTGGCTGCGGAATGTGTTCTTCACTTTGCCAAAACCGGGCAGCTGTATTCCGGCTTAAAGTGGGAGGAAGCGGAGTAAGGACATGTCTAAGGAAGCGCTGATTAAATCAGCACTTCCTTAAAGCCTCTGACGGATGCACACGGATTTCTTACTTCCTGATGATTGGTACCCACATACGAAAGCCATCCGGAACCCCACCATTTTGAAACCACTTTTCCGAAAAAATATGTTCTTCATAAAAGATGCCGCCCGGACAATCAAACTCATATCCCGAAGTATTTTTTATAAATTCGACAAAAGCCTCGGATGCCTTCATCAGTCTAAGCGCCATATCCATATTGTCATTTTCATCAAACCGATTAAGTGTGACATCATTTACCAGAAATAACCCTGAAGGAGCGTCCTCAACCTTCAACCCATGAAATTCTTCCTGAGCACATTCATCTCCTATAAGATACATCATCGCTTTGTAAGGGTGCTTAACATGCTCAGATGCATTTTGATGCTCCACGCCCTGAGGATGGTGCCCGGTTGACGCCACTCCCACATACCTTCTGGCAGTACGATCAGGCACATTCTTCTTACACCATTCCGACATCCGTCCCCATGCTTCATTTTCCGGATTAACACAATCTACAGAGAAGCAGACAATTTTTTCATTGTGATGCTCTTCAATTTTAACAATAGCAGTTTCGTTCATAATCATCTCTTCATTATTTATCCGGATTCGGAAATTCAGTTTCGGAAAACAGATAGAAGAACCGTCTTTTCTGATTTTACTTGGTGTACTCCCTGTAAAATTGCGTACTGCACGTGAAAATGCTGCTGCCGAGCCATAGCCATACTTCATGGCAATGTCAATTACTTTATGTTCCGTATCGATTAATTCTCTTACCGCATATTGAAGCTTACGGTTCCTGATATACTCATCCAATGTCATAATAAAAAGAACCGTTGATATGTTGATTTGGACATACCGGCTATTCGGGCGGCTCTTTCATAATCAATCTCTTCAAACAGATTAGCTTCTATATATGCAATTGACAGATTAAGTCCTTCTATGTAATCCATTTTAATCCTCATTTCTTTACACTGCCTTTTTACATTATAGCCTATCTATTCCCAAAATACTTTACACGAAACGTCATTTGCTGTACATTACCCACAATATAAACTGTTTGATTCTCCCCCTATGCAATCGTTTCAAATTTAATCCATTTACCGCAGAACAGAAAGGTCTATCTTCTCAATTATCTCCCTGCACCGATCCCGTTCCTTTTCCTGCGTCGAAAGTGCGGGAACCGGCTCCTCTGTGAGTCCCGCATCATAACCGAAAAACCACAGTCTGCGCTCAGCCTGTAAGTCCGTAGAGCCCGGAAACGCGAAAAAAGCAGCAGATACCATAACATTATCTGTTCCGCTGTCTTCGCCCACGTCCTCCCAACTGATACTGACGGTATCGTAACTCCCGTCACTGTGTATGGAAACGGATAATTTGACAAAATCCCCTTCCTGCTCTTCATCCAACACATATTCTGCTTTTAAAAGATGCCTGTCGTCGTTTGCCATGGGGATATATTTATAAGACAGCTCCTCAGGGGACTGTGTCAAAATCTGTTGAAGCAGCTCCCACATTCGGTCTGCCATCTCCTCTCCCTGAAGCCCGTCCCAGTCCATCTCCTCAGCGGTAAAAGAGCCATCCTCATTTCGGTACAGCCAGCCGTCATACCAGAGATAATCCGACTCCACAAAATCCTCACAAAAGACCAGCGTATATTCCTCCGTCCGATAGATATTCAAAGTTCGGTCGCTTTCCCGCAATGTAATGGAATAACCATCCCAATCCGCATGCTGCGCCTGTTGAAAATCGTCGGCAAACGTCTTATATGCCGTCGTTGCGTCCGCGGCAGAATAGGTCTTTTCACCAAAAGGTTCTCCTCCCGGCAGCGCGATGAAGCCGCCGCATCCGGAAAGAATCACCGCAAGGGCAACACCCGACAAAATCCCTCTTATTCGACGACTGCTCCTTTTCATCACCTCTCGAACGCACATCGCAATCCTCCTTTGCCTGTTCCCGCTCAGGCCGTTGTCTGCGGCGGGAGCAAAGGCAACATTACCTCGGTAGCAAATACGTTGTTTTCCGTCTGTCTGTTCACATAACCGTTATATTTGGATACGATACGGTCAATGCTGATCAACCCAAAGCCGTGAACCTTTTCCGAGCTCCCACTGCTCTCCTTGGTTGTTCGAAAAATTCCGGCTGTTTTCTGCGCTCGTCCAACCATGGAATTAGTCACACAGATATACAGCTGCTTCTTGACAATGTCAATATAAATGCGGATAAAACGCTGTTCTTCTTTGGGGACCTGCATACACGCCTCAATTGCATTGTCGAGCAGATTTCCAAGCAACACGGACAAATCGACGCCGGAAACGGATATGTCCTGTGGCACAATGGCTGTTGCCGACACGGTAATTCCTCTTTCACGAATCAGCGTGAGCTTGCTGTTGAGAATGGCGTCTACCATGACATTTCCTGTCCTGAGCATCGTATCCACCGCACTCAGGTCCTCCTCCAGCATATCCATATATTTCTTCACTTCATCATACTGCTCAAGCTCCATATAGGCCTTGAGCGTCTGGATATGATTATGATAATCGTGTCGCCAGCCTCGCATCTTCCGATACATGATGTCGACTTCGTCATAATGGCAATTCACCAGTTCATTTTGAAAACGGCTGATTTTTCGGCTGACATACCGGGGCAGGACAATCAACCATGCGGCTAAATTAGCAGCAATCAGAATCACTATAGCTGCAATGACCATATAGATGATTTCCCTCATTGGAACGCCCTGCCTTTCTTTCAGATTTTTACATGTCTGCTGATAAACGCTTCATTTACCGCCTTAAATAACTGCCTGCTGGCGGGAAGCCTGGTTCCATTATCCAATATCAGCTCGTTTTTTGCAATAGCGGAGATATGCTGCAAATTTACAATATACGAACGATGGCAGCGCATAAACACGCCCGTCGGCTCCTGCTCCCGGGTCAAATACTGCTCTATCGCCGTAATACTCTGTTTCAACTCATAGCTCTCGTCCTCTGTATATAAAATGCATTGATGCGCGCTGGCCTCCACATACCAGATTTTCGATTCCGGAAGGGATACTGTGGCATCGCCGATTTTGAACAAAAAACGCTTTTCGGTCTTTGCATTGCTCTGTAAGCGGTCAAGTACCTGAAACAGTTTGTCCGTGCTGACGGGCTTCATCAGGTAATGGAGCGCCGAAACCTCATAGCCCTGCGACATATATTGGTCATACCCTGTCACAAACAGAATGGGAACCGTCTCATCCGTCCTGCGGATTTCCTGCGCAAGCTCCATTCCGTTTATTTTGTGCATCTCGATATCAAGGATTAACAGGTCAAACGCCTTGTCCTCCTCCCATGCAAACAACAGACTCTCTCCGTCAGGAAACGTGACAAGCTCCATCGGGATTCCCCGCAGGTGGCCCCATTCCCGTAAATATTTTGCCATCAGCTGCTGCTGTGCTGTTTCATCATCACAAATTGCCACTCTCATATTCGCTGCCTTGCCTTTCCAATATCGCCCTAAACGTTCCTATACCTTCGGCAATGAAATATCTCGTAATGAAAAACGCCTTTACCGGTTTCCTAATGCCACGAATAAATTATAAGCTCAAGCGGCCATAAGGTCAATAAGCTCCTTTATACAAAGCCTTATGCTATGAACCATCCGTAAAGCGGTGCCAATTTCAAAAAAGTGTCCTTCGATATTTGTTCCAGGTTCTCCCAATCATCCGATCGGACGATTTTCTGAAAATAAATATTTCTGTAATTGTAAATTTCTTCTAATAATCCCTCGTAATTCGATTCAAATTTTCTCTTATATGATTCCCCTATGATTTGTATCTCCTTATCTGTCCGTATCTTTTCTATCATATCGGAAAATTCTTGGGGATTATTATCAATTTTCATTCTCAAATTTCGCATCTGTGCCGGGGTCGCAGAATAATATCCCATACCTATTCTGATTCCATAGGATGAAAACTCGATGAAAAAGGCAGGAGCAGGAGTTGCGTTTGATTGAAAGGTTATCCATAATTCCTCTTTTAAATACGGCTTATGTCCAAATCTTTGGTCATTATAAGGTCTTGAAATACTTTTTTCAGGAGCGATATCTATGGCTGCTGTCTTCCGCAATTCGTTTCCCACCTCAAAATACATCTCATTTAGAACCACACGTATTTCTCTAAAAAGCTCTTTCCGCTGCATATACCACTCTCTGGAATTATTTTTTTGAACCTTCCTTAAAACATCTGCTATATCAGCACATTTCATAGGACTTCCTTATCCTCCATGTCGCAATCAGATTATACTGTTTTGAACACTGATTATATATCAAAGAAGAACGCCACTTCGGCGTTCTTCTAAAAACCAAGCAGGTCTCAGGCAGTGTTTTTTATCGCCTTAGAGCTGCTTAGTTTTTTGCGTTCGCAGGCTCAATATTAATTGCTTTGCCTTTAATTTTTACATTTTTCATTGCTTTTAATACATCCCTGGCATTTTCCTTAGGCACCTCAACGAAGGTATATTTATCATACAAATCAATCGCCCCTACCAGATTGCCCGAAATATTCGCCTCACCCGCAATCGCGCCAAGGATATCCTTGGGCTTTACCTTCTGCGCTTTTCCGATATTGATGAACAAACGCACCATGCCCTCTTCGGCTCCCGTGTTGTCAAAATCAAAATCAGAATCCGTATCGCTGCTCCCGGTCGTCTCATTGAGCTGTCCCATATACATTTTCAGAAAAGCCGCAGCAATATCCATTGCCGTATAGTCGGACTCGTTGACCTGACGCTCTATCGTATTGATCATGGACGTTAAATCCTCTTCCTCAATGATATTTCCGATTTTTTCCATGACCTTCTCAATCTTCATGTGGTTCACATCATTTAAAGAAGGAACGGGCAACGCATAGATTTTGGTCTTTGCATAGCGCATGATATCCTTGAGCTTGTAGACTTCCTTGCCTTTCACAAAGGTAAAGGAGCGGCCGGTTCGCCCCGCACGGCCGGTTCGTCCGATTCGATGCACATAATACTCGTCATCCTGCGGTATGTCAAAATTAAAGACTGCCTCCACATCATCCACGTCGATTCCGCGCGCTGCTACATCTGTTGCGATCAGAATATCCGTCTTGCCATTCCGGAAGCTCTTCATCACACGGTCGCGCTGCGCCTGACTCATATCACCGTGCAGCCCCTCCGCAAAATATCCGCGCCCCTTTAATACCTCTGTCAGATCGTCCACCATCTTTTTGGTGTTACAGAATACCAAAGACAGCTTCGGCTCATAGAAGTCGAACAGCCGCGTCAGCACTTCCACCTTATCCTTGCGCTTCACGTCAAGGTAGTACTGCTCGATCTTCGGTACCGTCAGCTCCTTCTTGACGACCTTGATCATCTTCGCGTCCGGCTTCTGGTAATTCTTGGTAATCTCAAGAATAGGATTCGGCATGGTCGCGGAGAACAAAATAGTCTGGCGCTCCTCATTTGGAATATACTCCAACACCGTCTCGATATCCTCACGGAAGCCCATGTTCAACATTTCGTCCGCCTCATCCAGCACAATGGTATCCACATGGTCGCAACGAATTGTCTTTCTGCGCAGGTGGTCCATCACACGCCCCGGCGTCCCGATAATAATCTGCGTACCCTTCAGCGCACGAATCTGCTTGATGATATCCTGTCCGCCGTATATCGGAAGCACCTTTACGCCATGCATATATTTTGCAAGCTTGCGGATTTCCTCCGCCGCCTGTACCGCAAGCTCCCTTGTCGGACAGAGCACCAGCACCTGCGGATGCTTTACATCCTTCCGACGATTGACCTTTTCCAATATGGGAATACCGAACGCGGCGGTTTTTCCCGTTCCGGTCTGCGCCTGCCCGATGATATCATAGCCCTCCATCGCAACAGGTATCGCCTGTGCCTGAATCGGGGATGTCTCCTCAAAGCCCATCTCCCTCACGCCGCGCAATATTTCGTTACATAGGTTCAGTTCATCAAATTTTATTGTCTTCATCCTTTTCCTTTCTGTGCCCTTGGATACACCCCTGCGCATAAAAGAGACAGCCATTACATGCTGTCTCTTTTTGAGAAGGTATTTCTTCTTATGGGATATAGCAAAAAACTATATAATATATTGGGGGTTACAATTACCATTATAGCATAGCCCTACAGAAAATCCATTCGAACATTCTACAAATTTTACAATATTCGCTGTTGCTTTTTGTATATTTTTGCCAATTATTCTTTTTTCTCAAACAGAGCCTCAAACTCTTCCCTGCCGATTTTCTCCTTCTCAAGCAGCAGCTTTGCGCATGCGTGCAGGACATCCTCCTGCTCCATGATGATTTCCTTTGCCTTGCGGTAGCAATCGTCAATGATTGCCTTGACTTCAATGTCAATCTCACCGGAAATCGCCTCAGAGTGGTTCTTCGCATGTGCAAGATCGCGTCCGATAAAAACCTCGTTATCGTCCTCGTCATAGTTGATCACGCCGATATTGTCTGAGAAGCCGTAGCGTGTCACCATCGCCCTTGCCACCTTGGTCGCCTTCTTAATATCGCTGGAGGCGCCTGTCGTCACATCGTCAAAGATAATCTCCTCCGCAATCCGTCCGCCGAGAGAGACCATGATATCCTGAAGCATCTTCCCTTTGGTGTTAAACATGTCATCCCGCTCCGGCAACGGCATTGTGTAACCGGCCGCACCAAGTCCTGTCGGAATAATGGAAACGGTATATACCGGACCTACATCGGGCAACACATGAAACAGTATCGCATGACCCGCTTCGTGATAGGCCGTGATTCGCTTTTCCTTATCGGAGATAATGCGACTCTTCTTCTCGGTACCGATTCCGACTTTTATAAACGCCTTGCGGATATCCTCCTGCACAATGTAGGCACGGTTCTCTTTTGCCGCATGAATTGCCGACTCGTTCAGCAGATTCTCCAAATCCGCTCCGGTAAAGCCTGCCGTTGTCTGCGCAACCTGCTTCAGGTCCACATCCTCCGAAAGAGGCTTATTCTTTGCGTGTACATTAAGGATTTCCTCTCGGCCTCCCACATCAGGAGGGGCAACGCTGATTTTTCTGTCAAAACGTCCCGGACGCAGAATCGCGGGATCGAGAATGTCCACACGGTTTGTCGCCGCCATCACGATAATGCCCTCGTTCGTACCAAAGCCATCCATCTCCACAAGCAATTGGTTCAGTGTCTGCTCGCGCTCGTCGTGACCGCCGCCCATACCGGTGCCGCGTCGTCTCGCAACCGCGTCAATCTCATCAATAAATACAATACAGGGTGCGTTCTTCTTGGCGTCCGCAAACAAATCACGCACACGCGAAGCACCGACACCGACAAACATCTCCACAAAATCCGAACCGGATATGGAGAAAAACGGCACATGCGCCTCTCCGGCAATTGCCTTCGCAAGCAACGTCTTACCGGTACCGGGAG
>CAMWYL010000073.1 GCA_947178465.1 uncultured Lachnospiraceae bacterium
TAGTGTGAGAAGTACTTCTAATCACTCGCAGCAAAGGCTGCTTCGTGAAGAAGTACTAAGTCTCATACAGGGGAATGCCGAAAAACAGGCATTCTCCGCATGGATTTGAGATTCCGCAGAGCGGAATCATGGAGGTTAGCGTGAGAAGAACTTCTAAAGCTCACAGCAAGGGCTGTTTCGCTAAGAAGTACTAAGTCTCACACAGGAGAATGCCGAAAAACAGGCATTCTCCACACCGATTTGAGATTCCGCAGAGCGGAATCATGGAGGTCAGAGTGTGAAAAACATTAAGAAACTCTAAGGCAGCAAAGAACGCCGCCTAAGAGTTTCTAAATGTTTAAGAGAATGACTTGAAAAGCAGGCATTCTTCATTTTGCTTTGCTACGACATGGAGGTTGGTATGAGAAGGGAGGACTGCCATATGATATGGTTTGGAGGGCGTCGGTTTTCCTATCGCAGACTAAACGATATGATTGACAGCGCGCTGGATGGAAGCTTTATGGAAAAGCGATATGACGAGAGCGAGCTGTCAAAGCTGGAGGCAAAATGGCAGCGTTTTCTTAACGCATCTCTGCTGTCAAGGCGACGTATTGAGGAGGAGCGAAACAGCATAAAGGAACTGGTGACGGATATTTCCCATCAGACCAAAACACCGCTTTCCAATATCCTGCTGTATACACAGCTATTGGAGGAGCAGCCGCTGAATGACGAAAGCAGGGCGCTTGCGGAAGAAATCCGCAATCAGTCGGAAAAGCTGTCCTTTCTCCTGCAATCGCTGGTAAAGATATCGCGTCTGGAGAGCGGGATTCTGACAGTGGCGCCCGTAAGGCAGGATGTATCCGTGCTGATTGAGAAGCTGGCAGAGCAGGCGGACGCAAAGGCGCGAGCTAAGAAGATAATATTGCGGACAGTATTTCCGGATGTGCAGGAAGAGCACCTGCAGGCCGTTTTTGACTTGAAATGGACCTTGGAGGCCGTTGGAAACATCGTTGATAATGCGGTAAAATATTCGCCGGAGTCGTCTGTCATTACGATAGCGCTTCAGCCATATGAGATGTTTGTGTGTGTGGCGGTCACGGACGAGGGCGGCGGAATTCCGGAGGAGGAACGTGCGCGGATATTCAACAGATTTTATCGTGGTGAAAATGCACGGCAGGAGGAGGGAATCGGCGTAGGGCTTTACCTTGCAAGAGAGATTGTCAATGCACAGGGAGGTTATATCAAGGTTGGCGCGAATCAGGACTCGTCTCGAACAGGGGCGGTATTTCAGGTGTATCTGCCGCGGTCGCTCTAATGCTTTAGGGAAACGCTGATTAAAGCGTTTCCCGCGCTGGATTTGTGCCGTGAAGCGGCATATTCCTTGCAAATCCGTGTGCATCCGCCGGAGGATTTAAGGAAGCGGTGACTTAATCAGCTTCCTTAAATGTTTAAGAATCTTTCAAAACTGAAATATTTCAGAAAGGATGTCGAAAGATTATTTTGTTATAGTCTATGTTGATAAAACAGCATAGGCTTTGTTTGTGTATAGGAAATGTGATGTGGCCTGATAAGATTGGAGGATCAGATTGATAATGAAAGTATTACAGACGGAGGGGCTTAAAAAGTATTATGGACAGGGAGAGAGTCTTGTCAAGGCATTGGACGGTGTAAGTCTTGCCGTGGAGCAGGGTGAGTTTGTTGCAATCGTCGGCACAAGTGGAAGCGGCAAATCAACGCTGCTGCACATGCTGGGCGGTCTGGACAGACCGACGCAGGGGACAGTTACCATAGAAGGAAAGAATATTTTCGAGCTGAAGGACGAAGCGCTTACCATCTTCCGACGCAGGAAAATAGGCTTTGTATTTCAGAATTACAATCTCGTTCCCGTATTAAACGTATATGAAAATATTCTGCTGCCGATTCAGCTTGACGGGAATACGCCGGATATGGAGTATATCAATACAATCGTGGATACGCTCGGGCTGAAGGAGAAGCTGGATAACCTGCCGAATAATCTGTCCGGCGGGCAGCAGCAGCGCGTGGCAATTGCAAGGGCGCTTGCATCAAAGCCTGCAATCATATTGGCGGATGAGCCGACCGGAAATCTGGACAGCAAGACGAGCCGGGATGTGCTTGGGCTGCTCAAAATCACCAGCCGGAAATTCTCCCAGACAATGGTGATGATTACGCACAATGAGGAAATTGCGCAGCTTGCGGACCGTATTGTGCGAATCGAAGACGGCAGAATCGTGGAAAGAGCTTAAGTCGGGAGGTGAACGGAGTGAAGGTAGCAAACAGAAAATGCATCCGCAGACTAAGCATCAGGAGCATGAAGGCGGCGCGTGTCCGCAATAAAGTCGCGGTAGTGGCAATTGCACTGACGACTTTGCTGTTTACGGCGTTGTTTACCATTACGATGTCGATGATCCGCAGCTTTGAGGAGTCCAATTTCCGCCAGGTGGGGGGATATGCGCACGGCAGCTTTAAATATCTGACGCAGGAGCAGCATGATGAGCTGAAGACAGACCCGCTGATTAAGGAATATGGGATGCGACGTGTGCTGGGTATAGCGGAACAGGAGCCGTTTAACAAATCACAGGTGGAAATCAGTTATTCGGATTCCAACACGGCGAAATGGATGTTCTTGGAGCCGATAGCGGGGGGAATGCCGGAGGAGAATACCAATGAGGCGGCGACAGATACGCGCATATTGTCATTGCTCGGCGTAACGCCGGAGCTTGGTGCGGAATTTACCCTGACCTTTAACGTGAACGGTGTGGAGACGACGCAGACCTTTACGCTCTGCGGCTGGTGGGACTATGATGAAGTGATTACGGCAAACCATGTGCTGATTCCGGACAGCCGCGTCAATGAGGTGCTTGCGGAGCTGGGGATTCAATATCAGGCAGGTGACCTGTGGGGAAGCTATAATATGGATGTAATGCTCCGGAGTCCGGCGCATATTGCGGAGGATTTGCAAACGATTCTGTATAATCACGGGTATCAGGCAGAAGAAAAAGGGGAGAACTACATTGGAATCGGTGTGAATTGGGGCTATGTATCGGCGCAACTTTCCGATTCCATGGACATCGAAACAATTCTGTCGCTTTCCGCTATGCTGTTACTGATTATTTTTACAGGGTATCTGGTTATCTATAATGTCTTCCGGATATCCGTATCGAATGACATTCGCGCATATGGGTTGTTAAAGACAATCGGTACGACCGGACGACAGCTTCGGCGGATTGTACTTACGCAGTCGCTTCTGCTGTCCGCCATCGGTATTCCAATCGGGTTATTGGCAGGTTATGGCGTTGGCGCACTGCTGACACCGGTAATCTTAAACACGCTTACGGATATATCGACAGAAGCTTTGTCGCAAAGTCCATGGATTTTCATTGGTTCCACACTGTTTGCTCTGGTGACGGTTGCACTTTCCTGTCGCAAGCCCTCGAAGCTTGCGGCGTGGGTATCGCCGATTGAGGCGCTTCGATATACGGAGGGCGGCGGCAGGAAAAAGAAGCGGCGGGCCGGCAAGGGCGCGTCTGTCTGTAAGATGGCGTTTGCAAATCTCGGACGCAGCAAGAGCAAAACAGCCGTTACCGTGGTATCGCTGTCGCTTGCGGTGGTGTTGCTGGAGATTACGTTTACCTTTACGAACGGATTTGATATGGACAAATATCTGAGGGATATGACCGTTGACTTTATCGTGGCAAATGCAAGATATTTTCGGGCAGGAGGGATTTTTTACGAGGACTTGGCCCTGCCGGAGGAGGTTATTGATACGATTTCTTCCATGGGAGGGATTGCGCGCGGCGGTCGCACCTATGGGGACTGCGGTTCCGTGGATGAATTGATAACGGAGGAGGCGTTCAGAACATGTTACAGCCATTGGGACAGTGCGGAGATGTTGGATGCCCGCGTGAGTCATGAAGAGCGGATAGCGGACGGACGGCTGCAGGCTGCCGTGGAGCTTTATGGGATGGAGGATTTCTGTCTTGAGAAGCTGACAGTGGTAGAGGGCGATATTTCCAAGCTTTCGGGAGCCGGCAATTATATTGCGGCGGTTTACCTGTCGGATGATTATAACCATCTGATACCGGATACGCATTGGGCGCAGCTTGGCGATAAGGTAACGCTTCGGTATACGGAAGAATATGAGTTTTATAATCCTGAAACAGGTGAGGTTTATGCCGAGGATGAGGATTTGTCCATAAAGCCTTTTGGAATGCGTTCCGTTCGGTACCGGGACGTGGAGTATGAGGTGGCGGCGGTGGTGATGATATCACCCAAGCTGAACTACCGATACTATGGATCCGAGCAGTATGTGCTTGGTGCGGATACCTTTATTCGGGATACGGGGACAAATGCGGTGCTGCATTACTCCTATGATATGAAGGACGGAGAGGATGCGGGAATGGAGGAATACCTGGCCGACTTTACGGGCAGTATCAGCTCCCGATACGATTATGAAAGCAAGAAGGTATACGAGGATGACTTTGCAGGCTTCCGCAATATGTTTGTCATTCTGGGCGGGACGCTGAGCTTTATTGTCGGGCTGGTGGGTGTGTTGAACTTCCTGAACGCGGTGCTGACGGGGATTATGACACGCTATCGGGAGTTCGCGGTATTACAGTCTGTCGGGATGACCGGACGCCAGCTTAAGACGATGCTGGTGGCGGAGGGCTTATTCTATGCGCTTGGTTCGGTGGTGATGTCCCTGCTGCTGTGCCTTGTGATGCAGCCGCTGATATCGGATGTGCTGGAGGATATGTTCTGGTTCTTCACCTATCGGTTTACGATAGTGCCGATAATCGCAGTGACGCCGCTTTTCATTCTGTTAGGCGTGGGAATACCGTTGATTATTTACCGGTATACGGCGCGCAAATCTATTGTGGAACGGCTTCGGGTCGTGGAATAGGGACTGAGAAGGGCAGCCTGCTCTCTGAAAAGAGGGCGGGCTGTTCTGCGATTGTGTTCACATTGTGCCTGTATCAATAATATAAATCGATAAATTTGCCGTTTGAATAAGCAGGAATTTTTGTTATAATGAGAACTGCAGGGAAGGCAATCACATAAGAAGGGAAACGGTGCAAGCGATGAATGAGAAAAAGGCAATTGATATAATGACAAACTGGCTCAGCCATAAAAATGAATTGGGTAAAAAGCCGGTGCAGATTAAGGCAGCAGGAAGCTTTTTGTATGATGACAATACTTATGTTATCCTGAAATTTAAGCCCGGTTTGCTTGATAAATGGCAGGTCGGTGTGTGCGGCTTTGACGAGGAAGGGGAGGAGTGCGGCCATACCTTCAGCGAATACGAAGAATACGACGAAGCAACGGCGAAGGAGAAATGCATCGCCATGATAGAATACCTGAAGGAATATTGGAAGTCGCGGTTTCAGGCCGAGCTTGAAAGGCGTGGTATCGACGAACAGGAGTATTGGAGCATGACTGAGGAGGAGCGCAAGAAAAAATGGGAGGAGACGGAGGAGCAGAATGCGGGACGGGTCGGCTCCGTGCTGCTGAGAAATGCCGATATTGATTTCAACGCACTCAGTAAAGCGCTTTTGGAGGAGTTTGAGGTTGATGGGGAGGAAAACGTCAAATGCGAAAATAATATTTTGGTATTTGACGCAGGAAGCAATCTGATATGCGTATCATTGATGGCAGGACCTGTTCCGGATGGGGAAGCAGAATATTTTGCGGAAGCAAATATTTTTTGGAAGGAAGCCGTTGAAACAACGAAACAGCACCAGGCGCATTTGCTCGTTACGGTACTGAACCGTGACGGAAATCCGATAGAGGCTGCCGGCTGCTTCACAGACGCGGTAAATCTGTGCGTCCAAGAAACCGGTGCATTAGGTATCTATACGACGGGTACGGTATACGAGCCGCGCTTTTACAGCGAATGGGCGAAAAAGATGCGGGACGGTGAAATGCCGCTGCCGATTTGGGTATATGTGGGACTGATAAAGAGTGAAAACGGGAACTGCGGGTATACTTACGGACTGACGGAATTCGGAAGGCCGGAGTTGGAAATCATCGACAGCAGCCACAACATGGAGGAGATATATGAATTTCTCTATAATACCTGTGAAGGGCTGCTCTCCGCCAATATGTATTTGCGCGATGGCGAGACGCTCAGCTTTACTTCCGATCAAAGGCTGACAATCACAAAGTCCAAGGCTGTATACGTCGATGGAGACAGCTTCAAAATCGGGTATTGAGTGCGTGGAAACAACCCTTAGAGACTGAAAGGCAGCGGAATGGAGATTTTTATGGAAGATAAATTACAGGAATTACCAAAAGAAACTGAAATGTTTTTGAAAGATGGAAATGTTGAGGAGTGTAAGAAACTGTTTTCAGGCTGTGTTCCAAACGCAGTAAGTTGGTCAGGTTCTAATATCTTTTCACTGAAGCCCATGCCCGGGGAATTTGCGTTTTGGGTAAAGGAACAGGGAGCAGATATCAATTTCAGGGATCGGTATGGAAGGACACCGGTTTTCGAGATTGCCAGAAGGGATGGCGATGTAGCGCTTTTGATTGAATTAGGGGCGGATATAAATGCTGTAAGTCCGGACGGATGTACGCCGCTCCATATTGCAGCGGCGCGCGGATGTAAAAAAGCAGTGCGGACGTTGATCAAGGCCGGGGCGAAAATAGATGCTCAAACGAAAGATTATAATGGATACGGGCATTTTACGCCTTTAGAAAAAGTAGTATATGAACCGTCTTTGAGTAGTATAAAAAAATATGACGTTTGTAAGATTTTATTAAAGCATGGCGCGGAGATGACAGAACGCAGCCGACAATTTGTGTCTGCGTTTTCAGAAGTTTTTTACAGACACAATTCAGGGAAAAAAGAGTCAAAATCGTTACAGAATCAAAAAGCGGCGCTGGAAAATCTTTGCAAGCTGTTCGATACGGAGATGCTTTGTGAGACTGCTTTCCATGATGGCGTATCTCCAATCATTGTAACGGATTTTTTAGGATATACAGGTCATTTTGAAGAATTATGGAAATTTCTTGTCCCGAAAAGCGGACGGGCACAAACCGCCCAAGGTGAGGTGATTCGTATTGCGGGTAGAATTAGCCATGAGCTTATGGATAATGGCGGAATAAATTGGGATGAGGATTATCAAAATATGCTTTATATGTTTTGTGAATATCTTCGTTGCGGGAATCCTTTTTCGGATGAATGGCTTGATGAAATCGCAGATGCACTTAAGGATGGCGATGTGAATGATAAAATGATTTATCGACTAAGCAGCGGTGCAGTACACTGGATCAGACAAAATCCGGAAGTCATGCCGCTGCTGGAGGGTAATTATACAAGATAGTGCCTTTCGGTATATTCATCTTTGTGGTACTGACATTACATAGCACTTAGGAAAATCTTAGGTGCTGTTTTTGTGCCGGATATGATGGTTTTGCAGCATTTATGTCAAAAAGTGGTATAGGGGTCCTTCTTTGCATTTTGTAAAAATTGAGTGTGTGGAAACAACTTTCCTCCCCTTGAAAAACCGTGGGAAGTAGTGTAAAATCGATTAATATATTAATATACGGAAGCAAAGCTTCAGAACGGAGGAGAACATGGCATTGAACAAGAAGCCCGTAACAGGCATGAGGGATATCCTGCCCGAGGAAATGCAGATTCGGGATTATGTGATCAGCGTAATAAAAGAAAGCTATGGGAAGTTCGGTTTTACACCGATGGAGACACCCTGCATGGAGAATATTGAAAATCTCAGCAGCAAGCAGGGCGGGGAGAATGAAAAGCTGATATTCAAGGTATTGAAAAGAGGTGAGAAGCTGAATCTGGAGACCGCGCAGAGCGATGCGGATGTCGTAGACTTTGGGATGCGATATGATTTGACCGTGCCGCTCGTTCGGTATTATTCCAATCATGCCAATGAGCTTCCTGCGCCCTTTAAGGCGTTACAGATCGGGAATGTATGGCGTGCGGACCGTCCGCAGAAGGGCAGATATCGTCAGTTCATGCAGTGTGACATTGATATTCTGGGAGAGGCCTCGAACCTTGCGGAGATTGAGCTGATACTCGCGACGACGACGACGCTTGGCAGGCTTGGCTTTAAGAACTTTGAAATCCTTATCAATGACAGGCGGATATTGAAGGCGATGGCGGCTTGCAGCGGCTTTGCGGAGGAGGATTTTGACAATATTTTTATTATTCTGGATAAGGCGGATAAGATTGGGCTTGACGGCGTGGAGCAGGAGCTGACGGCCTCCGGCTATGCGAAGGAGAGCGTGGACAAGTACCTTAGCCTGCTGAAGGAGATTAACGAGACACAGGATGCCAAAACGCAGGATGCGAAAACGCAATCTGTGTTGAGATTTCTGGATGAAAAGCTGGCGGACTTTCTCGAGGAGGAGGTGCGGATGGGATTCCGCGAGATTATCGAGAGCGTGAACGCCACGAAGGGGGACCACTTCAAGCTGGTAATCGACCCGACGCTCGTGCGCGGCATGTCCTATTATACGGGGACGATTTTTGAAATTGCGATGCCGGAGCTTGGCGCGCGGTGTGGCGGCGGCGGACGCTACGATAAGATGGTCGGGAAATTTACCGGAAAGGACGTTCCGGCGTGCGGGTTCTCCATCGGCTTTGAGCGGATTATTTTGATTTTGCTGGAGAGCGGATTTCAGGTGCCGAATCAGAGCAAAAAGGTTGCTTACCTGGTGGAAAAAGGCGTTGCGGGGGACGCGCTCTGCGATGTTATCAGCGAGGCGCAGAAGGCAAGGCAGGACGGCACGCAGGTGCTGGTAGCCCGCATGAATAAGAACAAGAAGTTCCAGAAAGAGCAGCTTACGGCAGAGGGATATGAGGAATTCAGGGAATTTTACAAGAATCCCTTAAAAGTGTAGTGACAGGATAATCAGTCGTGAAAAGATGCAGTTTGCGTTTTGCCGTGCTTGAACCGACTGATTCTGCAGGTGTGGGAATATGGAGAAGAAGAAAACGAAAAAGGAACAAAAGCGGTTGGCGGAGAAAAAGGAACTGGCAGGAAAGATTATCGAGCGGCTGCGGGAGGCTTATCCCGACGCGGACTGTACGCTTGATTACAATCAGGCGTGGAAGCTGCTGGTCAGTGTCCGTCTGGCGGCGCAGTGCACGGATGCGAGGGTAAACGTCGTCGTGCAGGGACTTTTTGAAAAGTATCCGAGCGTGGAAGCGTTGGCGGCTGCCGAGGTGGAGGATATTGAGCGAATTGTGAAGCCCTGCGGGCTGGGACACAGCAAGGCGCGGGACATCAGCGCATGTATGAAAATGCTTCAGGAGAAGTACGGGGGTGCCGTGCCGGAGGAGTTTGACGCGCTGTTAGAGCTTCCGGGCGTGGGAAGAAAGAGTGCGAACCTGATTATGGGTGATGTGTTTGGAAAGCCCGCCATTGTGACGGATACGCATTGCATCCGTCTGGTAAACCGCATGGGGTTGGTGGACGGTATTAAGGAGCCGAAGAAGGTGGAAATGGCGCTTTGGGAGATTATTCCGCCCGAGGAGGGCAGCGATTTCTGCCACAGGCTTGTCAATCACGGCAGGGAAATCTGTACGGCGAGGACAAAGCCCTATTGCGATCAATGCTGTCTGCAGGATCTCTGCGCGAGGAACCTTTGATAAAAAAATCGAGTGCCGGCGCACTCGATTGCAAAAAGCTCCGCTTTTTGTTTGAGTGATATACGCTGCCGCAATTTCCTATAGCATAAATTAAATATTTAAGGAGAATGTGTAGCATTCTCTTAATCGTCGCTGCTGAGCGACGATTTCTATTCATGGTGCGGGTGTTCGCCAATTACATTGATGGCAGTCACTACCGCCGTAAGGATTTCTGTTTTTGCCTGTGTTGACGAGGTATTTACCTTGTGGAACAGGGCACCTGTATCCGTGCGTACATAATTAGGCCTCAGGCGGTTGAGCGCGTAGGTCGCCATATCGAGCCTGCAAGCATCACAGGAGCATATGTGTGGCATCGTTGGCAAAAGCTTGTTTAACTGATACTCTACGTCCTCTTCCGTTATGTTTCTTAAACCATCCATGGTAATCCCCCTTATCATAAGAACAAAAAAATAGTATGCTGATATACCGCTACTTACTATATTAGTACATTTCCGTCAATTAAGCAATTATTTTTACATAATTTTGTATAATATTGAGAAAATTGTTTGTTTTTGCATAATAACGCAAATTCCGTCGATGCGATGTTATCATTGTCTGCCTGAAATCACGGGAAATGAGAAATGTATAAAAATCCCATTTTATTGGAAGTATATGCTTGAAGGAATATGATGAGATTTCTTAATGAAAAAGGAGGATTTTATCTATGTCAATGATTTTGAAGGAAGTCAATGAATTCAGTGTACAGGCATTTCACAAGGACAGCTTTGTTACCGTGACCAAAAAGGATATTCTCGGAAAGTGGTCGGTGTTTTTCTTTTATCCCGCGGATTTCACCTTTGTGTGCCCTACGGAGCTCGAGGATCTGCAGGAGAAGTACGAGGAATTTAAGAAGCTGGGCTGTGAGATTTATGCCGTTTCCACGGACTCTCATTTTGTGCACAATGCTTGGAAGGACGCATCGGAGCGCATCAAAAAGCTGGAGTATCCGATGCTTGCAGACCCCACGCATGTATTGTGCGTTGACTTTGACGTGCTGATCGCGGAAGCGGGACAGGCGGAGCGGGGCACTTTTGTGGTGAACCCGTCGGGACAGATTGTTGCGTATGAGGTTAATGCGGGGAATGTCGGGCGCAACGCGGAGGAGCTTCTGCGGAAGGTACAGGCGTTACAGTTTGTGGCAGCACATGGGGACGAAGTCTGTCCTGCAAAGTGGCAACCGGGCAGTGAGACGTTGAAGCCAAGTCTTGATTTGGTCGGCTTATTATAACGGAGGATGTGCCGCATATGGATACGAAGAATTTATATGATGTCATTATTGTCGGCGGAGGACCTGCGGGTCTCTCCGCGGCAATTTATCTGGGCAGGGCAAAATACCGTGTATTGGTTATGGAAAAGGAGAAGTTTGGCGGACAGATAACCATCACGGCGGAAATCGTAAATTATCCCGGTGTGGAAAAGACGAGTGGAACGGCGCTCACGGACAGGATGCGTTTGCAGGCGGAGGCCTTTGGCGCGGAGTTTGTGCTTGCAGAGGCCAAGGAGCTTGAGTTGGAGGGCGATATCAAGCGGATTGTGACGACAAACGGGGAGGAATATCAGACCATCGGCATCCTCCTTGCATTGGGTGCAAGTCCGAGAAAGCTGGGTTTTGTCGGTGAAAAGGAGTTTCAGGG
>CAMWYL010000074.1 GCA_947178465.1 uncultured Lachnospiraceae bacterium
GGGACCATCCGCAATCACCTGACCGGCCTCCACATGGTCTCCCTTCACAACAATGGGCTTCTGGTTGTAGCAGTTGGAGTGATTGCTTCTGACGAACTTGTACAGATTAAACTCCGCCTTCTCACCGTCATCATACGTTATCCGAATCAGCCTTGAGGATACATAGGTTATCGTACCGGCCTTCTTGGCAACCACGCACACACCGGAGTCCACAGCTGTCTTGACCTCCATACCGGTACCGACAACAGGCGCCTCCGTGAAGAGCAGCGGAACTGCCTGACGCTGCATGTTAGAGCCCATCAGGGCACGGTTCGCGTCATCATTCTGAAGGAACGGAATCAAGGCCGTCGCCACCGAAAATACCATCTTCGGCGACACGTCCATGTAATCAAACATTTCTTTAGGATACTCCTGTGTCTCGTCCAAATAACGGCCGGAAACGGAGTTACGAACAAAATGCCCCTCCTTATCCAGCGCCTCGTTTGCCTGCGCCACATGGTAATTATCCTCTTCATCCGCAGTCATATACACAACTTTATCCGTTACCCGCGGATTCGCAGGGTCAGATTTATCAATCACTCTGTACGGCGCCTCAATAAAGCCGTATTCGTTGATTCGCGCATAGGAAGCAAGCGAGTTGATCAGACCGATATTCGGACCTTCCGGCGTCTCTATTGGGCACATTCTGCCATAGTGGGAATAATGTACGTCTCGAACCTCGAATCCGGCACGGTCTCTTGACAAACCCCCCGGTCCCAATGCAGATAAACGTCTCTTATGTGTAAGCTCACCCAGCGGATTATTCTGATCCATAAACTGGGACAGCTGAGAAGAACCGAAGAACTCCTTGATCGCGGCCTGTACCGGCTTGATATTGATCAAAGTCTGCGGTGACACATCATCCGAATCATGGGTCGTCATTCTCTCACGTACCACACGCTCCATTCTTGACAGACCGATGCGGTACTGGTTCTGCAGCAGCTCCCCTACCGCACGGATACGACGATTCCCCAAATGGTCAATATCGTCGCTGTTTCCAAGCCCATACTCAAGGTGCATGTTATAATTAATGGAAGCTATCATATCCTCCTTGGTGATATGCTTCGGAATCAATTCATATACATTTCTGGTGATGGCCTCTGCCAGCTCCTCCGGATTCTCGGCATACTCTTCCAATATCTTACGAAGCACAGGGAAATAAACCTGTTCCGTAATTCCCAGGCTTCTTGGCTCGCACTCAACAAAGTTCGTAATGTCTACCATCATATTGGAAAGTACCTTTACGACCTTCTCCTCTGTCTGAATCCAGACAAACGCAACGGCCGCATTCTGCATCGCGTCAGCCATCTCAACCGTCACCTTGTCTCCCTTCTGGCCGAGAACTTCTCCGCTGAACGGGTCCACAACATCCTCCGCAAGGATCTGGTTCCGGATTCTGTTCCTGAAGGCAAGCTTCTTATTAAATTTATATCTTCCGACCTTCGCAAGGTCGTATCTTCTGGGGTCAAAGAACATGGAATTTACAAGGTTTTCCGCACTGTCCAAGCTGAAAGGCTCTCCCGGTCGGATCTTGCTGTACAATTCCCGAAGACCTTCCTGATAATTCTCCGCGGTATCCTTGGTAAAGCTCGCGTGAATCTTCGGCTCATCCCCGAAAAGCTCAAGGATCTCCTCATTCGTGCCTACACCCATCGCACGGATAAATACAGTGATAGGCACCTTTCTTGTTCTGTCTACACGCACATAAAAAACATCATTGGAGTCTGTCTCGTACTCCAACCATGCACCACGGTTCGGGATGACCGTACAGGAAAATAACCGCTTACCAATCTTATCATGGGTGATACCATAATAGATACCCGGGGAACGCACCAATTGGCTGACAATAACACGCTCCGCTCCATTAATTACAAAGGTACCCGTCTCTGTCATCAGTGGGAAATTACCCATAAAAATTTCATGCTCGCTGATTTCTTCCTTCTCCTTATTATGGAGGCGAACCCTGATTTTTACGGGGGCTTCATAAGTTAAATCCCTCTCCTTACACTCCTCGATGGTATGCTTGATCTCGTCCTCTGCCAAAACGTAATCCACAAACTCAAGACTCAAACGTCCGCTATAATCGGTAATTGGAGAGATATCTGCCAGCGCCTCCCGAAAGCCCTCCTCCAGAAACCAATTATAGGAATCCTTTTGGACCTCGATGAGATTGGGCATATCCAGAACCTCTTTTTGCCTCGAATAGCTCATACGCATCGTCTTACCGGCGACAACCGGACGTATTCTGTTCTTTTCCATGACCTTCACCCCGTTCTTAATGATATACATCTATTTTCATTTACACCGCGTAGGCATAAAATGAGCACAGTTTTTCACAATAGTGCACATTACATGTTATCACAAGCAGTTTGGGAAGTCAAGATTTTTTTTGATGCAAGACCGGAATTATAAGAATTATAAGAAAACGGGATTCGGAAAGGTCGGGACAATCATCCCGACCCGAATATCCCGCATAAATTACTTCAATGTAACCTTAGCGCCTTCTGCTTCAAGCTTTGTCTTAATCTCCTCAGCTTCAGCCTTAGCTGCTGCTTCCTTCAATACCTTAGGAGCATTGTCAACCAAGTCCTTAGCTTCCTTCAGGCCAAGACCTGTTGCTTCACGAACAACCTTAATAACCTTAACCTTGTTCGGGCCTACCTCGGTAAGCTCTACATCGAACTCATCCTTCTCCTCTGCCGCGGGAGCTGCGCCGCCTGCTGCCGCTACCACAACGCCTGCCGCTGCAGATACGCCGAACTCTTCCTCACAAGCCTTTACCAAATCATTTAACTCTAAAACCGTAAGCTCTTTAATCGCTTCAATAAACTCTGCTGTTGTCAACTTTGCCATTTTATTTCCCTCCATAATCATTTTCATTCATTGTTAAGTAACCTTCGTGCAGCTGCTTACTCTGCTGCAGGTGCTTCTGCCACAGGTGCTTCCTCTGCCGGAGCTTCTGCTACAGGTGCTTCCTCTGCTGCGGGAGCTGCCTCACTGCTGCCTGCGCCACCCTTCTCTGCAATCTGATTAAGCACACGGGCGAAGTTTGTAATAGGTGACTGAATGCTTCCAAGGAACTTGGAAAGAAGCTCTTCTCTTGAAGGAATGCTTGCAATCTCTTTCATTCCATTTGCATCATAAAGCACTCCGTCCACAATGCCCGCCTTCATCTCAAGCGCAGGACACTCCTTGGCAAAATTGTTTATAATTCTTGCCGGTGCAGTCGCATCCTCCTTGCTGACAGCAATCGCATTGGTTCCCTCAAAGTTCTCCATCAACCCTTCAAACTCAGTTCCCTTGAACGCTCTGGTCATCATTGTGTTCTTGTAAACCTTGTAAAACACACCGGCCTCACGAAGCTGCTTACGAAGTACCGTATCCTGCGCTACCGTGATTCCGCGATAGTCAACAAGTACAACTGCCGCAGCGTCCTTGATGTTCGATGAAATCTCCGCAATGATGGGTTGTTTTAATTCGACCTTTGCCATTTTCTTACCTCCTTATAGATTTATGGAGACTGTTCTGTCTCCTGCCGAAAAGGAGTCCGACGATAATGAGTGTGTATCTCATATAAAAACCCCTGTCCTTATACACGCATAAAGACAGAGGTAAAAGTATCATCATAAAAACTCTTTTCCTCGGTAGGCGATACGCTTACGCCTTACGGAATGTCCGATAACGTACATTCGCAGGCACCTACTGTCTTCGGCATGGTTTATAACCTTTAATATCCTATCACATGTGCCTTGGCCTGTCAAGCATTTTTAATAGCATCAAAATTGATGTATAAAAGCATCCATTTTATGTTTATCAATTTTACGCGTCAATTTTGGCTATGCCAAAATCAACATTCCCCTCCGAATCAATTTCTACATTCGGGGAAATGCTCCGCATGTATCCCAGCACTTCTTCTTTTTCCGTGCCCTCAAGCATTGTCGTGCGGCAGTTCGACTGCCTGCACGGTATAAATTGAAAGCGTTCCAGCGCCCCATCCTTTATGGAAATCTCCACGAGGCATGTATTCATCGTTCTCGAGTTGAACCAATAATTCCCCATACTGTAGATGACCGGAACGCCCGAAACCACGTCCAGCCGCTGCAGACAGTGGGAATGATCGCCGATAATCAAATCCACCCCGGCTTCCGCATAGAGTGGTGCCTGCTCCTCCTGAAGCCAGTCGGTTCCCTCCTGTCCTTCCGTCCCCCAGTGAATATAGAGTATCGTGAAGTCGCTGTTCTCCTCCGCTTCTTTTATCACTGCCAAAAGGTTGTCCGGCTTCATGCATCGTAGCACCCCGGGGCTGTTCTCCGTCGCGCCTTTGGTATCCGGCGATCCGTTCCGCTCAATCTGTGTCCCGCTCACGATTGCGATTTTCATTCCGTTCGCGATAATATAAGTCGGCTTCATCGCCTCCTCAAGGTTATGTCCCGCTCCCACATACGGAATATCCGCATTCTTCAGCGTTTCCATGGTGTCCAGTAACGAAACCTCTCCGTAATCGTAAGCATGGTTATTGGCAAGCGAGACAATATCCACGCCGAGCTGATGCAGAAACTCCACATTCTCGGGCTTTGCGCGGAACGTGTACTGCTTATCCTCCGTAGGCGTTCCGCGCGTCGTAAAGGTAAACTCGTTGTTCAGCATAAACACATCGGCGTTCCGCATCCGCTCAAGCAGCCCCGGGGAAAATGTATCCTCCATATTGCTGCCCCGAAGCTTGTACGTGCTCATTATCGCATAGCTGTCATCCAGAAGAATATCTCCCGCAAACGCAAATGTGACGCTTTCCGAATCTGCGCATTCCACAAGACGCACATTCTGACCCTGCTCCAACGCCGCAGTATACAACGCTTCATTGACTGACGCAAGCTGCTCCTCAATCGACGGTTCCTCAACCAACGGCTCCTCAACCGGTTCCCGTGCAGCCGTCATATCCGGCAGGGGAACCGGCGGCTTCGCCGCATGAGATCCCAAGGCCTCGTACTGCACCTCCGGCTTCTGTTCCTTCGCACCTCTTTGCAGATGTCCGGCATAGGCTGTCATCACCACAAGCCCCACCAACACAACAACAGAGGTCATTATCGTAAAAAGTAAAATCTGTTTTCCCGCTCTACCCTTACGCCCGAACATTTTATAAAGAAACTCCTTTCCCACTGTTACGATTTCTCATTCCCTTATGCACCCCTGTGCATAAAAAGACCCCGCTTTGTAAAAAGACGAGGTCTTCAGTGCTTCACTTATCTCAAATTAAAACTTCGCAACACTAACCTTTACGCCGGGGCCCATCGTTGATGTAAGCGTGATGCTTTTCAAATACTGGCCCTTCAGATTAGAAGGCTTTGCCTTTACAATAGCGTCCATCAATGCATTGAGGTTCTGTGTCAACTGCTCCTCCGTAAAGGATGCCTTTCCGATCGGGCAGTGAATGATGTTTGTCTTGTCAAGTCTGTATTCAATCTTACCGGCTTTAATATCATTAATCGCCTTTGTGACATCCATTGTTACCGTACCGGCCTTCGGATTCGGCATTAAGCCCTTCGGTCCCAAAACCTTACCAAGACGGCCGACAACGCCCATCATATCCGGTGTTGCCACAACTACGTCGAAGTCTAACCAGCCGTCATTCTGAATCTTCGGAATAAGCTCGTCTCCGCCAACATAGTCTGCTCCGGCAGCCTCCGCCTCCGCTACCTTATCGCCCTTAGCAAATACCAATACCTTTACGGTCTTACCTGTACCATTCGGAAGAACAACCGCACCACGGATCTGCTGCTCCGCATGACGTCCGTCGCAGCCTGTTCTGATGTGCACCTCTACGGTCTCATCAAACTTTGCGGTTGCGGACTTTTTTGCCAATGCTATGGCGTCCTCAAGCTCATAAAATGTTGTCCGGTCAATTAACTTCGCGGCTTCATTATATTTCTTACCATGTTTCATTATCTATCCTGCTCCTTTCCCAGTCTGCCTGCACTTAATCTTCTACCGTAATGCCCATGCTTCTCGCAGTACCCGCTATCATGCTCATTGCAGCCTCAAGGCTTGCGGCATTCAAGTCAGGCATCTTCAACTCAGCGATCTCCTGAATCTTTGCCTTAGAAATAGAAGCAACCTTCGTCTTGTTCGGCGTTGCCGAAGCAGATTTCAGATTACATGCTTTCTTCAACAGGACCGCTGCGGGCGGTGTCTTTGTGATGAAGCTGAAGCTTCTGTCAGCGTAAACCGTGATAACAACAGGAATGATCATACCTTCCTGATCTGCTGTTCTCGCATTAAACTGCTTTGTGAACTCCACGATATTTACACCGTGCTGTCCAAGTGCAGGACCAACCGGCGGAGCCGGTGTTGCTTTTGCGGCAGGAATCTGTAATTTAATATATCCTTCTACTTTCTTTGCCATTTTGGCACCTCCTATTTTATTCTCAGTCCGCAGACTGTTTTGTGGTTACCTGGGCGGATGACCCTCCCACTCGAATTCCGGAACCCGGACTTCGAAATCTGAACTTCATAATTAAACTTCAAAAACGAACTTCGATTAATCATTCTAGTACATATCCGCATGAATGTCAATCCTAAGCCTTTACATTTTCTTGATATCGGCAAAATTGATCTCAACTGGCGTCTCACGCCCGAACATCTCGACATTGATGGTGACGGACTGTCTGCCGACATCGATCTTCTGGACGGTTCCCACGGTATCCTTCCATACGCCGGCGACAACGCTTATCACATCGCCCTCGGCAAACTCCACGCTGATCTCGCTGCCGAAGTCAAGCGCCTTGAGTTCTTCTTCCGTCAAGGGTACAGGCTTGCTTCCCGGACCGACAAAGCCGGTAACACCTCTGGTGTTGCGTACAACATACCATGCGTCGTTGTTATCCGCATCCATATGAAGCAAGACATATCCCGGGAAGAGCTTCTTCTGGGAGCTCTTCTCCACGCCGTTCTTCACCTCAGTGACATCCTGCAGTGGAACCCGCACCTCCAGAATTTCATTCTCAAGGTGTCTGTTCTCGATTGCCTTTTCGATATTCGCCTTTACCTTATTCTCATAGCCTGAGTACGTGTGAACAACATACCAGCCCATGCCCATGCCGCTCTTGTTATCACTCAGGGCCACTCTGCTGCGCGGCTCTCCGTCAATAACAGCGGCTTCGCCACTGCCGGAAATATCATTGCTGTCCGCAAAAGATTCCGTCTCAACAGCGGCCGCTTCTTTTGTCTCCTCCCCGGTCATGGCAGATACCTGAGATGATACCGGCTGCCATTCCTCTGCCATCGGTGTAATAAGCTTTTTGGCTACTGCCTTGGCCGCAGATTTTCCCGCTGCCATACGTTCCTTCTTCTCTCCCATACTATCCCATCCTCACGCTTAAATTCCGGCTATAAAATTCACGCCGAATTGGATAAGTGTATCCATAAAGGCAATGATAAGTCCTAATACAATCGAAGCGCAAAGCACCGCTACAGACTGTCTAAAGGTACTCTGCTTATCAGGCCAGACAATCTTGGCGAATTCCGTTTTTACACTTTTCCAGAAGCCGGTCTTCTGCATGTCCTTCTTGGGTGACCCTCCCATACCTTACCTCCATTCAAGCACATTTCCGTTCTGCGCCCTGTGCTTTTGGCCGATTATTTTGTTTCCTTGTGCAGTGTATGAGTCCTGCAAAACTTACAATACTTCTTGATCTCCATTCTGTCAGGATGAGTCTTCTTCTCCTTCGTAGTATTGTAATTACGCTGCTTGCACTCTGTACAAGCCAATGTAATCTTTGTACGCATAATTCCACCTCCGCTAATCGTCTAACTAAATGTTTGTCCTTCTGTGCAGGATTTGAGATCGTTCTTTCAGAAAAATTGCATAAAAAAAAGACCGAACTCGCATCTTGCCTTTCAATGATACCACACGGCGCCTTTACCGTCAACCGGATTTTGAAAAAATAGTGAAAACCGACAGCAAAACACTTGATTTTCACTGGAAATAATGATATTCTAAAGATGTATATATAAAGGAAACTATTGCCTTTTACGGGAAAATTTAGAGAAGGGAGGGGCGGATTATGCCGATTTCTTTTACAACACTACAGATTTATGACCAATATCTGACTACATACCGGAACAAAAGCGGAAACGACGGCTATGGAAAGAACAGCCGACGCAGCTCGCGATTCGATACCCATAATGCGGATGAGCTCAAGAGTGTTTACAGCAGCATCCAGTGGAAAAACCGCTTTGCCCCGCTTTACTTAAATGACCCGACACCGCGTTCTATCGCCTATGCCGTGCATTTAAAGGAAAGCGCTCAGGACTTAAAGCAGACGATTCACTCCTTAAGCGGTGAGGACGACGAGCTTTTCTCTCTCAAAACCGCATACAGTGATAATGAAGCGTTGGCAAGCGTTGAATATATCCCCGAGGATGCGGATGACAATGTTCCCTCGGATTTTGATTTGAAAATTCAAAGCTTTGCTTCCCCACAGGTAAACACCGGAAGCTTTCTTCCGGCAGACCAGCCGGTGGCGATGCGTCCGGACAATTATTCCTTTGACATTCTTACGAGCAAGCTCCACTACGAGCTGCAGTTCACGGTCAATGAGGGCGAGACGCACAAAGAGCTTCAGAGTAAGCTTGCAAGGCTTATCAATAATTCCGACCTCGGCGTTCATGCCGGCGTGGTTGAGGACAATGGTCGCAGCGCATTGGAGATAACCTCCGACGCAACGGGTATGCCGTATCAGGGCGTCAGCCATTTTACGGTTACCGACGAGAGCACCAGCTATACAAACGGCATTGTCAATTACCTCGGATTGAACGGTTCCATTAAGAATCCGACGAATGCAGTCTACACGATTAACGGGAAGGAGCAGTCCTCCTATTCCAACACGATCAATGCCTTCGGCGCTTATCACATTACCCTGCACCCGGAAGAAGCTGCGAAGCCGAAGGAGGGCGCATATCCGAAGAATACCGTGGATGTGGGACGCGCCAAGATCAGTCTCTATGCGGATGCCGAATCGCTTTCCAATAATATAGAGACTTTCGTGGATGGATACAACCATTTTGTGAACGACGTTTTATCGGAGGATGAAGAGGATTCCGGTTCAGAAGGCACTTCGATGACCAGACTGCTCTCTAACGATATGCACAAGTTCCTGCGCTTCCACCGAAACGATTTGGAGAAATACGGGATTTCCATCAACGAGGATTCCACGCTGGAATACTCCAAGACCGAAGGGATTGCCGATCCGACCGCACTGAAAGGCTTTGGCAATCATGTCCTGCGAAAGCTGAATTCCATTGCCATAGATCCCATGGAATATGTGGACAGACGGATTTGTGCGTACTCTAACCCGTCCACCCATTATATCAATCCGTATATGACCAGCATTTACACCGGGATGCTTTTCAGCGCATGGACATAGTCTTACGCCAGCTCCTTGCGGACCATGTCCAGCGAGGCCCGGATTACCTTATCCATATCATAGTATTTATATTGTCCCAGCCTGCCGCCAAACAAGATGTTTCTCTTCGCCGCGGCAAGCTGGGAATATTTTTGGTAAAGCGCCGCGTTCTTCTCATCATTGACGGGGTAATACGGCTCGTCTCCCCGATGCCATTCCTGCGGGTACTCTCTCGTAATTACCGTATCCGGCTGTTCCCCAAACACAAAATGCTTATGTTCTATAATGCGCGTGTAGGGAATCTCCCGCTCCGTGTAATTCACCACCGCATTTCCCTGATAATTCTCCTCCCCCGTAAGCAATTCCGTCTCAAAGCGCAGCGAACGGTATTCCAACGTACCCTCACAGTAATCAAAAAACGCATCAATCATTCCGGTATAAAGCACTTTCTCAAAGCAGTCCGCACCGTCCGATGTGACATATGTGTCATTTTCTTTGTTCTCTTTGACAAACTCCCTGAATTCCGTCTCAAGCCTTACAGGTATCCCCTCCAAGAGGCGCTCCACCATACGGGTATAGCCGTCCTTGGGAATACCCTGATACGGGTCGTTAAAATAATTGTTATCATAGGTGAAACGTACCGGCAGACGCCTGATGATAAAGGCGGGAAGCTCCGTACAGGACCGCCCCCACTGCTTTTCCGTGTATCCTTTGACAAGCTTCTCATAGATATCAGTTCCTATCAGTGAAAGCGCCTGCTCCTCAAGATTGCACGGACTGTCGATGTGCAGATCCGCTATCTGTCCCCGAATCCGCTCCGCGGCCTCCTTCGGGGTTTTGATTCCCCACATTTTTGCAAAAGTATTCATGTTAAACGGAAGGTTGTACAGCTCGTCCTTATAGACTGCCACCGGCGAGTTGATGTAGTGATTAAATTCCGCAAGCTCATTCACATACTCCCAGATTTCCCTGTCAGAGGTGTGAAAAATGTGCGCGCCGTATTTGTGCACGGCAATTCCTGCAACCTCCTCTGTGTATATATTTCCCGCAATGTGGTTTCGTCGTTCAATTACCATGCAGCTTTTTCCCGCACGCTTCAATTCACTTGCAAATACGGCGCCGTAAAGTCCCGCGCCCACAATCAGATAATCATATTTCATTGATTTTTCCTTTCTCTTTTCTTTCCGTCAAAGTTCCTTCCTAAATACAACCTTTCCTCGCAGCCTTTCAGCTTACCCTTTCATCCTAACCTTCCATCAAAGATCCTTACACAATTACCGGCGGTTCCCACGCCTCCGCCATTCGCGCATATTCGGCCGCATCCTCCATGCGCCCGAGTCTGCGACAGCACTCCGCAAGCGCATTCAGCGCCGTAACGCCGCTGCTTGCCACATCCAGCTCGCTCTCACACGAAAAAGCCGCACGTTGGAACCATTCCGCCGCCTCCCTGTCCTCTCCGTTCTCTCGAAAGAACCGCCCCAGCTCAAGGCACACCTCCGCCGAAGGCACCGTTACCTCCTCGCGCAGGCTGAGCCGCAGCACGGCCACGGGCTGTCCGGTCAGTCGGTAATGCTTCAGGAGAACCGCGATTATCTGACGGCATTGAAGCGCATTGCCGCGTTCTTCCGCCTTCTCCAGCGACGCCTCCAAAAAGTCCGCGGCATTTTCCAACGACTCCTTTGTCCCTGCCTTGTAAAGCTCCCGCAAATACATACCCAGCAGCCGGTCCGAGAGCGCACCCTTTTCACCGATCACCCGCTCAAACACGCCGAAGTCCCTGCCGCTGTGATTGCCTTGCGGGCGGTGCTGTATTTCAATGTCGCTGTCAAAGAC